>NZ_JBHVFF010000164.1:0-19389 GCF_042801895.1 Streptomyces sp. NPDC057543
CGGCAAAGACCGCCCCACCCCCATTCCAGCCCGCTACACTCCCCACACCCAAGCCGTTGACCAGCACGAATGAAGAAGTCCGGCTGGAGTACTAGTACTCCAGCCGTAGATCGTGATCTTGTTCGTGTCGAGCGCGGGCGGTTCCATGGCGGGTTGCACGATGCGGTCCCGCCGTCTGCGGAGTCGCGCCACCGGAAGGTAGCGTCTGGCGACATGCCGTTTCCCGATGAGCGCGGTCAGGTTGCCGTGGTGGAATACCGGCCGCAGTGGCCGGCGGAGTTCGAGCTGCTTGCTGGGGTGTTGCGAGACGCGCTGGGTGACCTCGCGCTGGGGGTTGACCACGTGGGATCCACCTCGGTACCGGGCCTGCCGGCCAAGGACTGCATCGATGTGCAGGTGCGGCTGCGGTCGATCGACGAAGCGCGGGATGAACCGCTGCTCGCAGCGATCGGTTTCCGGTGCCGCCCGGAGCCGTGGAACCGCATCGAGGTCTCCGGCGGACAGCGGTGTCACAAACTCGTCTTCGCGCCGCCGATCGGCGCACGCTCGTGCAACGTCCACCTGCGGGAGGGCTCCGGACCCAATGCCCGCTTTGCCCTGCTGTTTCGGGACTACCTGCGTGCGGACGAGGACGCCCGTCGGGCATGGGGGGCCTTCAAGCAGCGGCTGGCGCTGAGCGTGCCGGACCTGTTGGACTACGGGCAGATCAAGGCCCCCGCCACGGAGGTGCTGATGGCGGCGGCCGAACGATGGGCCGCTGCAACCGGTTGGAGCGGCTCCGCGGCGTCTTGATCGAGTGCGCCGAGGACCCCGATCGCTGCCGGGCGGTCGGACTGGGCGACGACGCCGTCTTGGTCGATGTCGGCGCCGGGGGCCGGCCCCGTCCATCCCGACGCCCCACGGGCCCGCTTTCGACCGGGCCCAAAACCGCTTCCGTTCGGCCTCCCCTCGGCCGGTCAACCGGCCGCGACGCGGTACTTGCGCACCGACAGCCAGGAGAACAGCGCCAAAATCAGCAGCGACCAGAGTGCGGACGCCTCGACCGGATGCCGCATCGGCCAGGAGTGCGCGCCGTCGGCCCCGGGGTTGCCGAACAGTTTCCGGCAGGCCTGGACGGTCGCGCTGAACGGGTTCCAGTACGCGATCGCCTGCAGCCAGCCAGGCATGGTGTTCACCGGGACGAAGGCGTTGGAGAGAAAGGTGAGCGGGAAGAGCCAGATCAGGCCCGCCGAGGTGGCCGCCTCCGGGCTGCGCACCGACAGGCCGATCAGCGCCCCGATCCAGGAGAAGGCGTAGCCCAGCAGGAGCAGCAGCACGAAGGCGCCCAGTGCCTGGAGCACCCCGTGGTGCACCCGCCAGCCCACCAGCAGCGCCACCATCGCCAGCACCAGCAGGATGAAGGCGGTCTGCACCGCGTCGGCCAAGGTCCGCCCTGCGAGCACCGCTGAGCGCGCCATGGGCAACGAGCGGAAGCGGTCCACCAGGCCCTTGGTCATGTCCTCCGCGATACCGGCCGAGGCTCCGGCCACCGCGAAGGTAACCGTTTGGGCGAAGATCCCAGCCATCAGGAACTCCCGGTAGCCGCCGCCCGGTACCCTGATCGCGCCGCCCATCACGTACGTGAAGAGCAGCACGAACATCACCGGCTGCATCAGCCCGAAGACCACGATCTCCGGCATCCGGGTCATGCGGCGCAGGTTCCGCCGGGCGATCACCCAGGAATCGCGCGCCACCTGGACGACTCCGCCGCGCCGGTGCGCAATCGCGTGCTCTGCCGCTCCGGTGGTGTCGACTGCCATGGTCCTGCGTCCTTTCCGGGGTCGGCCTCCTCGGCCGCGTGCCCGGTGAGGGAGACGTCGTCGAGGGTGGGCCTGCGCGGGCCGATGTCGTCGATGACGATGTCACGCCCGCCCAGCTCGCAGATGACGTCGGCGAGTCGCCGACCATCTGAAGGTTCTCCCGGCCGATGAAGTGATCGTCGACCGCCGCGCATTTGCCGCATGCCGCAGAGGCCTATCGGGCTGCGGACCCCGTGGGGGTGCCTGCGCACGTCCGTCCCCGCGCCCCGGGCGCTGCCCGCGTCGGGCCGCAGCAGGGTGGTGAGCACCCACAGCGCGGTGCTCTTGCCAGAGCCGTTGGGGCCCGGCAGGCCCAGCACTGTCCGCTCCGGCACATCCAGATCGCCCCTGTCCGGAGCTCGTACGTCGCCGAAGGTCTTCACCAGGCCCTCTGCTCGAATGGCTGCCCCCATGTGCCTCTTTCTCCTGGTCTTCTTCCGGTCTTGTCCCGGTTCGCTGCCGAACAAGCAAGGCGGCCATCGATGACAACTGCCCTCTCATTCTGCTTTCCGGTGGGGAACGGCCCGGTGGCCGGCGTGTACCGCCAGGGCCACCGGCACCCCGACCGCCCGCGACGACGCGGATGGGCCGCCGCCCACCCCCCCACCAGGATGGGGCGCGCTTCCAGGCACCGCCCGGCGACGGCGAACGACAACCGCGGTGGGCATTTCGGTCCACAACTGCGGTGGGCATTCGGGCGCCCGAGCCTGATGCGGTCCGAGGTGTCGCCTCCTGCCGAGGACGCGGGAGGCGGGAATGCCCCGTGTTCGTCCGCCCGGGATGCGAACCGCCCGGGTCTGATGAAACTCTGGGAGAGGGCCCGACCGGCTTCCCGCGTCGGCTCAGCCGCCGGAATCCGCAGGCCGTCCGCATCGCCCGCGGATCACAAGAGCCCCAGGTCTGCCTCCGACGGCCGCCCTCCGGCCGGCTGGACGTCACCCGATCGGCCCGCACTCGCGCACGCACGCTCACACTCCCGCACAGGATCGACATCGTTCGCGATTCTCTGCTTGATCGAGGTGGTACCCGTGGATCTCAGGATGTCGGTCGAAGACCGGGAAGAGTTCCTTGCCGGCCTCCACGTGGGAATCCTGGGGGTGGACGATCCGCGCCACGGCGGGGGACCGCTGCTGGTTCCGCTCTGGTACTCCTACCGGCCCGGTGAGCTGGTGGCGATCCAGACCGGGCGGACGACGCTGAAAGCTCGCCTCATCCGCGACGCCGGGCGATTCAGCCTCTGCGCGCAGGACGAGTCGGCCCCGTACCGCTATGTGAGCGTGGAGGGGCCGGTGGTGGGCGTCGAGGATCCGCTGCCCCCGGCCGAGCACGAGGCGCTGGCCCACCGGTACCTGGACACGGACACCGCGTCGGCGTACCTGGCTGCCAATCGCGAGCAGCTGGCCGACAACATCCTCATCCGCATGCGACCCCAGACGTGGAGGACAGCCGACTTCTCCGCCTTTGCCGCGGAGTTCGAGACGTAGTCCTTCGGGCCGCAGGTGGTTCACGTGGAACAGAGACGGGATATCCCGATGGTCACTGACCCGATGACGCTTCCGGTGGCGGCTCGGAACACGGGGACGGTGGGGTATCCGCGCGATCACTGTCTGCATGAGCTGTTTGACGCTCAGGCGGAGCTCCGCCCGCGGGCGACCGCCTCCGTACAGCACGACCGCAGCATCAGCTACGGCGAGCTCAAGGCCCGCTCCGACGCGCTGGCCGCCCGGCTGCTGGATTCCGGGGTGCGCAACGGCGACGGGGTCGGCGTGTGCGGGGGCCGGTCTCTGGAAGCACTGGTGGCCTTTCTGGGCATCCTCAAGACCGGTGCGGCGTACGTTCCGCTCGACGACGCCTCACCGCCCGGGCGGCTGCAGGCGATGGCCGAGGACGCCGGGGTGCACACCGTGGTGACGCTGCCCGGCAGTGTCTGCCGCATCCGGCGGGTGCGTACCCGCATCGACCTGGGTGGGTCGGCGCCGACTGCGCCGGTCGCGGTCCCGCAGGCCGGGGTACTCCCCGGGGACTGCGCCTATGTGATGTTCACCTCCGGCTCGACGGGTCGTCCCAAACCTGTCGCGATTCCGCACTGCGGCGTGATCCGGTTGGCCGCCTCCGATCTGGTGTGGCAGCGGCCGCGGCCCGGTGAGCGGGTGTTGCACGCGTACGGCCTCTCCTCGGACGCCTCCACGATCGAGATCTGGCCCTCGCTGCTCGCCGGTGCCTGCGTGGTGATCGCCGACCAGGAGGAACTGCTGTCACCGGCCGCTCTGGAATCCCGGCTGCTGTCCGAGCGGGTCAGCATCGCCTATCTGACCACGGGGGTGTTCCACCACATCGGGCGCACCAGGCCGTCGGCACTGCGGTCCCTGCGGTTCGCCTCGGCCGGCGGCGAGGCGATGGATCCGGAGCTGGCCCGCGCGATACTGGTGGCCTGCCCGGACACCACCGTGGTCAACTTCTACGGTCCGACCGAGAACAGCGTGGTCTCCACCGCACACCTGGTGCACGATCTGCCTCCCGGGGCGACGGTGGTGCCGATCGGCCACCCGCTGGAGAACTCCACCTGCTACGTGGTGCGCGCGGACGGCACGCTCGCGGACGTCGGTGAGGAAGGTGAACTCCTCGTCGGCGGAGACGGGCTCGCACTGGGGTACCTCGGCGACCCCGAGCTGACCGCCGAACGCTTCGTCGACAACCTCTTCGAGCCCGGTACGCGGCTCTACCGCACCGGTGACCGGGTGGTCCGGCGCACGGACGGTGTGCTGGAGTACCGGGCGCGGGTGGACCGGCAGATCAAACTGCGCGGCCACCGCATCGAGCCGGACGAGATAGAGGCGCGGCTGCGGGCGAATGACGCAGTCGGCGAGGCCGTCGTCGAATTGGAGGGCGACAGCGTGATCGGATACGTGACACCGGCCCGGCCCGGTCAGGCGCTGCCGGTGGACCGCATCCGAGGCGGTCTCGCGGCGTGGCTGCCCGCAGCCGCGGTGCCCGCGCGGCTGGTGGAGGTCGGACAGTTCCCGGTGACCGCGGGGGGCAAGGTCGACCGTCGCCGGCTGCGCAGGCTGGCGGCCGCAAAGGCGGCCACCACTACGGCACCGGAGGGGCACCCGGGGCTCGGTCCGCAGGACTCGCTGGCGCAGGTGTGGCAGGTGGTGCTGGGTGTGCACCCGGCACCCGGTGACAGCTTCTTCGACATCGGCGGCGACTCCCTGCTGGCAGCCGAGGTCGTCACCCGCACGCTGGCCGCCTTCGACCTCGACGCCCGGCACGGCCGCACTCTGATCCACAGTCTGCTGCGCTCCCCCACCCTGGAGGACTTCACCGCCGCCGTCATCACCCTCACCGCTGTCAAGGACCAGCAAGCCGAAGGGGCTGCCGACGTCGGCGCTGTGGATTTCCGTGCCGAGGCGCGGTTGGGCTTCACCCTGCCGCCGCGGCGCGCACCGGAGCCGGGCTGGCAACATCCCCAGGATGTGCTGCTGACCGGCGCTTCCGGCTTCGTCGGCGCCTTCCTGCTGGATCGGCTGCTGCGTCGCACCGGCGCCCGCGTGCACTGCCCGGTGCGCAGCCGCGACTGTGCGCACGCCCGGCAGAAGGTGATGCGGAACCTGGCCCGCTTCGGCCTCGCCACCGCGGAAGCTGCCGACCGCGTCGTGTGCTTCCCCGCAGACCTCACCGAGCCCGGCCTCGGCCTGGAACCAGGCCGCGCCGAGGAGCTCGCCGACGCCCTCGACCTGGTGATCCATTCGGCCGCGCAGGTCAACTTCCTCTACCCGTACGAGGCGATGCGCCGCGCCAACGTGGAGGGCACCAGGCAACTCATACGTCTGGCGGCCGGGCGGGCCGTGCCCGTGCACTTCCTTTCCACCATCGCGGTCCTGGCCGGTTTCGGCACCGTCGGCGTGCGGCACGTGGACGAGGACCTGCCGCTCGATCACGCCGACCGGCTCACGATGGGCTACGCCGAGAGCAAGTGGGTGGCCGAAGAGGTGCTGCGCGACGCCGCGGCCCAGGGTCTGCCGGTGGCGGTCTACCGGCCGTACGAGATCACCGGTGACCGGCACACCGGCGCATGCAACACCGACACCGCGATCTGCTCGCTGTTCAAGACGATTACCGAGACCGGGCTGGCCCCCGACATCCCGCTGCCGCTGGACTTCGTCCCGGTGGACTTCCTCACCGACGCGGTGATACACATCGCCACCGCGCATCGCGCCACCCGCCGGACCTACCACATGACCAACCCCCGCCCGGCGAGCCTGCACGACATGCTCGACCGGATGGACGCGGGCGGCCACCGGATCCACCGGCTCCCCTACGAGGAGTGGGTGGGCGAACTCGTCCGCCATGTGGCGCAGCACCCCACGAGCCCCACCGCCCCGTTCGTCTCACTGTGTGTGGACCGCTGCAAGCAGGCGGACATGTCCGTCAAGGAGATGTACTTCGAGGGCACATTCCCGACCGTGGGGCGTGCCAACGTCGAGCGTGACCTGGCCGCCACGGGCCTGCGCTGCCCGCCTGTCGACGCGGAACTCCTGGACCGCTACCTGGAGTACTTCTACACCACCGGCTACATCGAGCGCCCGTAGCCGGCGCAACCTCGGAAGAGGAGCGAGCATGACCCCACAGCCACCCAGCGCCCCCGGCCCCGAGGCGGATGTCCTGGACTTCCCGCTCCCGCCGCCGGGCACCATGGGGCCTCCTGAGAAGTGCGCGCAGCTGCGCGAAAGCTGCCCCATGGCCAGGGTCAGACTGCCGATGGACGCGACCGCCTGGTACGCCACCCGGCACGAGGACGTCCGGGAGCTGCTCGCGGACCCCCGGCTGATCAGGCCGACCATCAATGACTGGCCTTCCCGCCCCGGGCAGACCGCCGACGACGGGCCGCGCCTGGTCACGATCGCGGAAATGGACGGCCCCCGGCACGCAGCCCTGCGCCGGGCCCTGGCCCGGCCCTTCAGCTCCCGGGCCGTGCGGGGCCACCTGCCGCGCATCCGGCAGTCGGCCGACCGGCTGCTGGAAGCGTTCCAGAAGGGCGGCAGGCCCGGCGATCTGGTTGCCGGGTTCACCGCCCCCTTCCCCCTGCTCGTGCTGTGCGACCTGGTGGGCATTCCTTTCGAGGACCGGGACTGGTTCCTTCCGGTGCTGGATGCGGCCCTCAGCGGGATGGTGACCGTGCAGGAGGGGCGCCGGGTCACCGATCTGCTGGACGAGTACGTGGCCGGACTGATCACCCAGAAGCGAAACCGGCCCGGTGACGACGTCCTGACCCAACTGATCCGCGACTGCGACGACGGAGCGCTGACCCATGACGATGTGATGGCCTTCGGGCTGTCCATGCTCACCGTCGGCTTCGGCATCAGCAGCTTCTTCCTGGCCAACTCGGTGCACACCCTGCTGGACCGGCCGGACCAGTGGGCCCGCCTGCGTGACAACCGGGAAATGATGCCCGGCGCGGTGGAGGAGTTCCTGCGCTTCATGCCGGTGATGAATGGCACCCTGATCCTCCTGGCCACCGAGAACATCGGACTGCACGGGCAGACGATCCGCAAGGGCGACGCCGTCATCCCCGTGCCGGGCTCCGCCAACCGCGACGAGCGGATCTTCGCCGATGCCGACCGGCTCGACCTGCGCCGGACCGGAAACGGCCATCTCGCCTTCGGCCGGGGGACCCACAACTGCCTCGGCGCCCACCTGGCACGCGCCGAACTGACCGTGGGACTGCAGGCGTTGCTCGACCGCTTCCCCCGGCTGCACCCGGCCGAAGGACAGGAACCCACCTGGGACGACGAATCCGTGACCAAGTCACCGCTGTCCCTCCCGGTCAGCTGGTGAACCCGGCCCACCCGGCCACCCCGCACACGACCAGGGGAGCACCGACCGTGAGCAGGACACCGCCAGAACCCGTCATCGGCACGTTCGTCATCGACATGCCCCTCCCGCCACCGGGCACCATGGGGCCGCCCACGCAGTACGGGTGGCTGCGCCGGGAGTGCCCGCTGGCCGAGGTCCGGCTGCCGATCGAGGCCACCGCCTGGTACGCCACCCGGTACGAGGACGTCCGGGACCTGGTCGCGGACCCCCGGCTGATCAGGCCGACCATCAACGACTGGCCGCCCCGGCCCGACCGGGCCGTCGACGACGAACCGGGCCTAATCACGTTGATGGAACTGGAGGGCTCCCGGCACGCGGCCCTGCGCCGGGCCCTGGCCGAGCCGTTCAGCGTCCGCTCCATCCGGCGCCGACTGCCGCACCTGAGGCAGTCGGCCGACCGGCTGCTGGAGGAGTTCGTCGACGGTGGGCAACCCGGCGACCTGGTCGCCGGGTTCCTGGAGCCCTTCCCGCTCCTGGCCATGTGCGATCTGGTGGGCATCCCCTACGAGGACCGCGCGTACTTCCTGCCCAGGGCGGATGCCGCCCTCGGGGCCATGGTCACCCTGGACGAGGGCCGCGAGGTAACCGCCCAACTGCGCGGGTACATGTCCTCGCTGCTCGACCGCAAGCGACGAATGCCCGCCGACGACATCCTCACCGGGTTGGTCCACGCGTGCGGGCACGGCACCCTGGACGGGGAGAGCGTGGTGGACTTCGGGCTCTCCATGCTGGTCGCCGGCTACCGGACGAGCACCATGTTCCTGGCCGACGCTGTGGTGGCCCTGCTGACGGTGCCGGGTCAGTACGCCCGGCTGCGCGACGATCGCGGCCTCATGCCCGGCGCGGTGGATGAACTTCTGCGCTACATACCGGTCATGAACGGTGTCGTGGTCCTCCAGGCCATAGAAAAATTCGAGTTGCACAACCGGAGGATCCACGCGGGCGACGCCGTGCTGCCCGTCCTCGCCGCGGCCAACCGCGACGAGCGGGTGTTCGCTGACGCCGAACGGCTCAACCTGTGCCGCGCGGACAACCCTCACCTCACCTTCGGCCGAGGAGCACACAACTGCCTCGGCGCACACCTGGCGCGGGCCCAGATGACCGTGTGCCTGGAGGCGCTCTTCGAACGCTTCCCGGACCTGCACCTGCCCCATGGACACCCCCCCACCTGGGACGACGCATCCCCCAGCAAGTCACCCCTCACCCTCCCCGTCGGCTGGTGAGCGGCTCTCTACCGAAGTCACCCCCTGCCCGTCCGACGGATCACCGTGCCGGTAGGCCCTCGGGCGTGAGGGACGACCGAGGGCGGCGGACCGGCTGACGTCGAGAGGGCCGCGCGGGAGCGGATCAGGCTGCTGACCATGGAACGCTTCGAGCGCGACGAGAAGGACCGGGAGATCGCGGCCGCGCTGCGGGTGAGTGACAGTCCGGTGCAGCGGTGGCGCCGGGCCCGCCGTGAGCGAGGCGAGGCTGAGGTGCTGCCGAAGGTTTTCGCCTGGCCGCCCGAGGCGCGCAAACCACCTCTCAGACCTGCCGCGCAAGAACTGCTGGACCATCGCCGAGTGGGCCGGCGAGGCCACCCCGCACGGCATGCAGCACCTGCTCGGGAGAGCCAAGTGGGACGCGGACGCCGTCCGCGACGACGTGCGCGACTACGTGGTGGAGCACCTGCACGACGACCAGGCGGTGCTGGTGGTCGACGAGACCGGCGACGTGAAGAAGGGCACCGGCACGGTCGGCGTCCAGCGCCAGTACACCGGCACCGCGGGCAGAATCGAGAACGCCCAGGTTGCTGTCTACCTGGTCTACGCAGGTCAGCGTGGGCATGCCGCGGTGGACCGGGAACTGTACGTTCCACGTTCCTGGACCTCCGACCCCGGCCGCTGCCTCGCCGCCGGACTCGGCAAGGAGACGTCATTCGCCACCAAGCCGGAGCTGGCCGCACGCATGGTCGCCCGGTTCCTGGACGCCGGCCACCGGGCCGCATGGGTTGCGGGCGACGAGGTCTACGGCGGCAACCCCAAGCTGCGAGGCGTGCTGGAGGAACGCGGCACCGGCTACGTCCTCGCGGTGGCATGCTCGCACGAAGTCACCACCGGCGGGGGGAAGTTCCGCGCCGACGCCCTGGCCAAGAAGGTACCCAAGCGGGCCTGGCAGAAGCTGTCCGCAGGGACCGGGGCGAAGGGCCACCGCTTCTACGACTGGGCCGTCATCGACCTCGCCGACCCCGCCCCCGGCAGTCGGCAGTTGCTGATCCGCCGCAACCGCACCACCGGCGAACTGGCGTACTACCGCTGCTACTCGCCCCGCCCGGTGCCGCTGGCCGAGCTGGTGCGCGTCGCTGGATCAAGGTGGCGGGTGGAGGAGTTCTTCCAGGCCGGAAAGGGCCTGGCCGCACTGGACGAGCACCAGGTCCGCCGCTACGCATCCTGGTCGCGCTGGGTCACCCTGGCCATGCTCGCGCACGCCTTCCTCGCCATCGTCCGAGCAGACGAACACGCCCGTCATCCCGCATCCGACGCCCGCATACCGCTCACCTGCAACGAGATCCAGCACCTGTTGTTTCTCGGATCTCCTGACGTGAGTGGGGCTGAACAAGACCATCGCCCGCTACGGACGCGTCGACCTCCTCTGCATCGATGAGCTCGGCTACATGGAGCTCGACCGTCACGGCGCTGAACTCCTCTTCCAAGTGCTGACCGAAGGTGAGGAGAAGAACAGCGTCGCCATCGCCTCCAACGAGTCTTTCGGCGACTGGACCAAGACCTTCACCGACCCGCGCCTCTGCGCGGCCATCGTCGACCGCCGCACCTTCAATGGCACCATCATCGAGACCGGCACCGACTCCTATCGCCTCGCCAGCACCCGAGCACGAGCCGAAGCCCCCGCCAGGGCTGGCTGAATCAGCGGGAGCAGATCACGCTGACGACAGTGAACGATGCGTAGAACGGCCCGTTGGAGAGGCCGGTGAACCAGCGATGGCCGCGGTCTCGGTCGATGCGGCCCTCATTGATGGCTTTCTGCATGTTGCGGCCGAGGCCCAGAGTATGGTCCGCGTCTTGAAAGTCACGGAAGATCGGCGTCGTGGCGAGCACAGCTTCGACGGAGAAGCCTGCCTGTTCGGCGAAACGCGCAAGGCTACGTCCGATGGTCGCGTGGCGGACCATTTCTGCAGTGGTATAGCGGGTGAAGGCGCGGCTCGTCTCAAGATCCTCAGCATCAACGATCAGGGTGTCCCAATCGGGTTCGGCAAGGCCGATCCGCGCACGTGGCCGCGTTGCACGATGGAGCTGCACAAGAGCATCCGCGGGTTCGGCAACGTGCATGAGGACTCGGTCAATCTTGGCCCGATCCACCGTGCCCGGCTCGACGGGGAGAGCGTGCACGTCGCCTTCACGGATCTCTACCCGGTGCAGACCGGTCGTGCGTTCGCGGGCCTGGGCGAGCATGGCCGGGTCACGGTCGACGCCGATCACCGTGCCCCTGTCCCCTACACGCTCCGCCAGCGCTGGCAAGTCCGTGCCCGGACCGCATCCCACGTCCAGGACAGTCTGCCCCTCCTGGGGATCCAGCAAGTCGAGCAACTGCTGCTTGTACACACGGCCGGCATCGCCGGCCGCAGCCCGCAGCATGTAGGAAGCCTGATCAGGCCGGGGCACCCCAAGAGTCGATGACATACAGGCCAGTCAAACACCCCGTTCCCCACCTGACGTCATTTCTCGTCAACATCCACGATCCCCGAGATCATCAACTGCCGCCCGAACCCGCAGACAAACGCTGCTGCTGAAACTGAACAAAGCCACCCGGCCCGAGCTGGTGGCGTAGGCGGCGAACACACCTATCTGGCAGTTGTCGATCTTCCCCGAGGTGCCGGTGTACTGCCGCCCCACCCCGGCCGAGGTGGGGCCTTTCTTGACGAACCCGGTGTCATCGATGATCAGTACCCCGCCCGGACCGAGCCGCTCCGCGGCGTAGTCCCGCACGTCGTCGCGAACGGCATCGGCGTCCCAGCGGGCACCGTTCAGCAGGTGCTGCAGGGCCGCCGGATCGGCATGGAGACCGTGAGGTGCTGGCGGCGATCGTGTTCGTGGCAACCTCTGGGTGCACGTGGCAGCAGTTGCCCGCCGCGTCGTTCGGGCCGTCCGGGGCTACGGCGCACCGCCGTCCGCTCCCGCCGAGGCCCTCGCCGGCGCCGACCCGGCAAGCTCCACGCCGACAAAGGCTACGACTACCGCCACCTTCGGCAATGGCTCTCGCGACGCGGAATCCGGCATCGGATCGCCCGCAAGGGCATCGAGACTTCCCAGTGTCGGCGTACAAGCTCATGCGCAGGGCGAAGTACGAGATCACGTGCCAAGGCGGGGCGTCACTCATGCTGTGTGGTGGGGCAGGAGAGCAGCGGCAAGTTCGCGCCACTCGTGCTCGGGCAGAGAGGTGGTGTCGGCGGTGAGTACTTGCAGGCAGACGTGGTCAGCTCCTGCGTCGAGGTGCTCCTGAACGCGTCGGCGGATTGCTTCTACTTCCCCATAGGCAACGATCGCATCCACCAGTCGACGGCTCGGTCCGCCGACGATGTCCTCGTCGTTGAAGCCGAGTCGTCGAACGTTCGCTTCCTGATGCGGTGCCGAGAGGTATCCGGCGACGTGTGCCTTGGCCACTTGGCGGGCGAGGCTCAGGTCGGTGTCGAGCACCACTGCCTGCTCCACAGCGAGGAAGGCGTTCGGTCCCATGATCTGGCGCGCCTGTTCGGTGTGCTCGGTGGACACGAAGTAGGGGTGCGCGCCCCAGGTGTGTTCGGCGGCCAGCTGAAGCATCTTCGGACCGAGGGCGGCCAGTACGCGGCGCGGAGCCGGGTCCGCTATGGGGCCGTGGGCGGGTACCGCATCCATGGCCTGCAGGTAGGCGCGCATGGTGGTCACCGCTCTGCCGCGGGCCGGTACGGGGTAGCCGTCCAGGTCGTGGACGGTGTCGTCGACGCGATGTCCGCCCAGGCCGAGTACGTAACGTCCGGGGAACGCCTCGCCCAGCGCACGTGTCGCGGTAGCGGTGGCGATCGGGTCCCGGAACGCGATGTTGGCGATGCCGGAGGCGACGACGATGCGCTGTGTCGCCGACAGTAACAGCCACGCCTGGCCCACTGTGTCGCGGCCGAACGCCTCCCCGTACCAGATGGCCCCGTAACCCAACTCCTCGATCTCCGCGGCCGATTCCCGTACCCGACCGGCAGGCTGGCCCTCGTAGGCGAAGGTCCAGATCCCGACTCGTCCCAGCTCGATTTGCCCGCTGTCCGTCATCCGCACTCCTCAGGCCATGCATTCCGGAGAGGTTCTCCGCTTGGCGGACGCTAGTATACGGAGAGGTGCTCCGCTTAACTGCCCCGAACTCGACCGAAAGACGGGACGATGACGACCACACACGGGCACGTCCCCGCGCGACGATCGCGGCGTACCGATGCGCGACTCAAACGAGGTCGCCCGCCGAGCCGGCGTCGGCCCGGGGACCTTGTACCGTCACTTCCCGAACCGCTCCGCCCTGCTGACCGCGGTCCTCAGGGACCGGATCGAGACGCTGTGCGTGCTGGCCGAGACGCTGTCCTCCTCGGACTCCGCCGACGATGCGCTGACGCAATGGCTGCGCGCGTTCCTCGTCCATGCCAGGGTCAACCAAGGGCTGGGGGGCGCGTTGATGGTTGAAGAGCCGGTCGCGCTGGAGCTCGACTGTCATCGGCTGATCCTGGACGCGGCAGCCGATCTTCTTGCCCAGGCCCAGCGGCGGGGAACGGCGCGCGCCGATCTGACCGCCGATGACCTGGTCCAACTTGTCGTCGGGATTGCGCTGTCCACAGCCCGCAGTCACGACGCGGAACAGCCCGACCGGCTGCTCACTCTGGTGCTTGATGCCACGTACGGGACACCGCTTCAGAACGAGTGATCGCAGCGATGTCCTCTGCGCGTCAGCTTGTACCTGCCTGTGTACATCAGCTCGTACACCGACACCCAGCGGCTCGGACGGCACCGGTGGACCATCGAACGCACCATGGCCTGGCTCGCCGGCTGCCGCCGACTCCGCCGCCGCTGCGAACGCAAGGCCGAGCACTTCCTGGCGTTCACCAGCATCGCCTGCACCCTCATCTGCTACCGCAGACTCGCCAAATGAGATGACTTCTTAGGACAACCCGAGGGCACGGCGCTCTGCAGTCCACGGCGCCCGGCTCCCCACCCATCGTGTGGTCTTGCCTGGCGTGTCATCGTATCTGGCGGTTAGTCCGGAAAGCCTGCGTGCGCAAGTTCGGGAACACTAGGGCTGGTGGCCGGGGCGATCCTCGCGTTCTCGCCGCGGGTCATCTGATGGAGCCACTCGAGGCTGCGGGCTGTCGGACAGCAGCGCGATACAGCAAGGCGCGAATGGCGGGAGCTGTAGCACGAGGAGGAGGTGTGGAGGGTGGCGAAGTTGTCCCGGATGACGAGGTCGCCCTGATTCCAGCGGTGGCTGTAGGCATACGGCGGTGTCAGGCCGGGGAAGCCGCCGACGGTGTAGCGGCGGTCGGTGCGGGTGTCCACATCCCCGAAGCAGCTGGCAGCAGTCCGGAGATCGGCGTGGTTCAGGTGTTGCCCGGGCACGATCAGCAGCCGGTGCCGGTGCAGGGCTCGCGCCAGTTGAGGCGCAAGGTCTGCCGCGTCGGTGGCGAGGTTGCAGTCGACGACGGCGCCGAAGCCGCTGTCGTCGAGCGGGTGCAGCGACAAGGACATCGCGGCTCCTTTCCGGGGTGGGGGCGGTCGGAACTGGGCCGACTGCTGGAAGACGGTGATTTCCTTGACGCCGGAGGCGGCCATGCACAGCCGCTCGACGCCGATGCCGAGCCCGACGCTGCCGGCCGGCACAAGCCCGGCGTCGATCGCCTTCCACGCCAGGGCCTGCTCGTCGTCGTACAGGTCCGCAACGCGTGCTCGCTGTACGAAGGCGTCCCCGTCCGGCTCGTCCTCGTAGCCGTGGACGACCTCGATGCCGTCGACCAGGGGCTCGAACCGGTTCAGGACGGCGACCATGCCGGGGGAGAGGCGGGCGCACGGCTCGTCCCCGCCGACCGGGTATCCGGTCAGGAAGACCGCGGCGCCGGCGCTCTGGGCCTCCAGCTCGTGTTCCACGAACTGCCCCAGCACCGTCTTGAACGGGCACGTCTGTACCCAGTCCCTGGTGCGCGGCCATCCGGGCCGGCAGGTCCCCCGAGCAGGATCGCGACTGTCAGTTGGACCAGCACCCCCGCGCGGTCCCGCCAGCCGACCGCCGTACTGGACGGCAGCACCTTCGCCAGCGCCTGCGTGAGCCCTGCGCGGTCCGCGCACCGGCGCAGCAACACCGCTCAGGCATGCCCGATCAGCCTCTTCCCGTCGGCCACCACCGACAATCGACGGTCCCACCCTGTACTCTCGACCACCAGAAAGGTGCCTTGCTCTCTGTAGCGGATACGAACTAGACACTCGCATCCTCGCAGGTCAACGGCACCTTTTTGCTATCGGGGCGTCAGATCGCCCAATTCCGCTGAATACCCAGGGCTGGAGCCGGTCCATGGCGCTGGTGATCACGGATGTCCAGGTCCTGGAGACGCTCGCCGGCCCTCCGCCTGGCCTCTACGACCCCGCCGGACCGGGCAAGCTGCTGGTCGCGATTTTCGCGGCGATGGCGGAGACCGAGCGGGAGAACAGTCCGCGAGTCGACGCTGGAAGGGCTCGACACCGCCTTACGCATGGGCGAGTACGGCGGTCGGCCGCCGGTCATCACCGACGACATGCTCCACACCGTGCTGCGGCGCCAGGCGAACGGGGAGTCAGTCGAGCAGATCCAGCCCGACCTGAACGCCCCCACCGGCAAGCGCAAGGGACAGAGCCCGTCCGTGGCCAGCATCTACCGGGCGCTCGCCGAGCACGCCAAGCGCGAGGCATACCCTGAAGCCGTCGAGCAGGCCCACGCCGACATCGCTAGCCTGGAAGGCGGCGAAGTCCCCGGACCCCGCCGCACTCTCCGTGGCTGAGCGTCACTCTGATTGCAGAGAGTTACTTGCCGCTTCCCGGCAACTTCGGGAGAACAGGGCACACGTGGCGGCGGGCGGGGGCGACGCTGCTTGTGGGACCAAACTGAGGCTGTGCGCGCGGTATGTCGGTCTCGGTGAGCCGCCCGCCGACGCCTTCGGGCTGGCCGGGGGACCTCACGGCCAGGACGTCTGGCTGCACCAGCCCGATCGCGTCATGTGAGGCGTCGATCCCCGCTGAGGCCCGCCAGGATTCAGGGCGACCAGAACACTCTTCGCCTCACCTCGTCTCACACATCTCTCACAGACGAGAGCGCACGGGAGCACACGGGAGCCTCTGACCTGGACAATCGTTGTTGCCATGGACCACGGCGGACCAGGTGGGCATTACATAAGCTAGGGAGCATGGCCTACGAGATTCCGGTGACGCAAGCCCGAGCTGAGCTCGCCGAACTGATCAACCGCGTCGTCTACGGCGGCGAGCGAGTGGTCGTGACGCGGCACGGTAAGCCGCTCGTGGCACTCGTTTCGGCCGCTGACCTGGAGCGACTCGAAAACGAGGGGACGGCGACCGAGGAACAGGTGATCAGCTCGGTCTCCTCGATCGGCGCCTCCGTGTCCGCTCCCGGCGAACGGCGGCGTTTCGGCATCGCGGCGGAACACCGGGGGCATCCCGAGCCGGGAGCCTGAGCGCCGCACCGACGGCCCGTAACACGGAATGCGGCAGCGCCCCCAGACGTGGCGGGCTTCCGGGGGTGCCGCGGCATGCATGAACGGGCGTCAGGAGCCGCAAGGGGCGGCTCCGGGGCGCAGGCCGCCGATGCGCTGCTCGGCCGGGTGCTGCGTGGGCTGTCCACGGGCGGGGTGTGCGGTGCCGCCTGCGTGGTTGGCGGTTCACCGCTGTCCTCGTGCGGGTGTGGTCCGAGACCCTGTGCGGCTCGATGCTCATGGATCTGCAAAAGATCAGTTAACGCGCCGGAAAAACTTCGGCCCTAACGTGCAATACCTTGCCGCGAGACTCCTGTTCGGTCTTCAACGGTTTGTTGAAGGCGGCTAGTGTCTCGCTGCGCCCAGGGCCGGTACTGGGCACAGGACTGTGAGGTGGAAGCATGCAACTGACCCCGCATGAGCAGGAACGCCTGCTCATCCATGTTGCTGCCGATGTGGCTGCGAAGCGACGCTTGCGCGGACTGCGGCTCAACCACCCCGAGGCGATCGCCCTGATCACCTCGCATCTGCTGGAGGGCGCCCGCGACGGCCGTACGGTCTCCGAGCTGATGGCGTCGGGCCGCAAGGTGCTCTCCCGTGACGACGTCATGGACGGGGTGGCCGAGATGATCCACGACGTCCAGGTCGAGGCCACCTTCCCGGACGGCACCAAACTCGTCACCGTCCACGAGCCGATCGTCTGACGGGAGGTGCCACCGGTGATTCCCGGAGAGATCCTGTACGCGGACGGGCCCGTGCCGTTCAACGAGGGCCGTCCCGTTACCCGCCTCACCGTTCTCAACTCCGCCGACCGGCCCGTCCAGGTCGGTTCGCACTACCACTTCGCCGAGGCGAACCCAGGTCTGGAATTCGACCGTTCGGCCGCCCACGGCCTGCGTCTCAACGTCGCCGCCGGAACGGCCGTGCGCTTCGAACCCGGCATACCCGTCGACGTCGAACTCGTCCCCCTCGCCGGACGGCGCATCGTCCCCGGTCTGCGCGGCGAGACCGGAGGTGCTCTCGATGGCTGAACTCGACCGTGCCGTCCACGCCGACCTGTTCGGCCCCACGACCGGCGACCGCATCCGGCTCGCCGACACCGATCTGCTCGTCGAGATCGAGGAGGACCGCTCGGGCGGCCCCGGACTCGCCGGCGACGAAGCGGTGTTCGGCGGCGGCAAGGTGATCCGCGAATCGATGGGCCAGGCCCGCACCACGCGTGCCGAAGGCTCCCCCGACACCGTCATCACCGGCGCCGTGATCATCGACCACTGGGGCATAGTCAAGGCGGACATCGGCATCCGCGACGGCCGGATCACCGGGATCGGCAAGGCCGGAAACCCGGACACCATGGACGGTGTCCACCCCGACCTGGTCATCGGTCCCGAGACCGAAATCATCGCGGGCAACGGCAAGTTCCTCACCGCGGGCGCCATCGACACCCATGTCCACTTCATCTCGCCGACCCTGATCGACCAGGCGCTCTCCTCCGGGATCACCACCCTGGTCGGCGGCGGCACCGGTCCGGCCGAGGGCACCAAGGCCACCACCATCACCCCGGGCCCCTGGCACCTTGCCCGGATGTTCGAGGCGCTGGAGGCGTACCCCGTCAACATCGGTCTGCTCGGCAAGGGCAACACCATGTCGCGCGAGGCCATGCACTCCCAACTGCGCGCCGGTGCACTCGGATTCAAGATCCATGAGGACTGGGGCGCCACCCCAGCCGTCATCGACGCCTGCCTGAGCGTCTGCGAGGAGACGGGCGCCCAGCTCGCCATCCACACCGACACCCTCAACGAGGCCGGTTTCGTCGCCGACACCCTGGCCGCCATAGCCGGGCGCTCCATCCACGCGTACCACACCGAGGGTGCGGGCGGCGGGCACGCCCCGGACATCATCGGCGTCGTCTCGGAGCCGTACGTCCTGCCCAGCTCCACCAACCCGACGCGGCCGCACACCGTCAACACCATCGAGGAACACCTCGACATGCTGATGGTCTGTCACCACCTCAACCCGGCAGTGCCGGAGGACCTCGCCTTCGCGGAATCGCGGATCCGGCCGTCGACCATCGCGGCCGAGGACATCCTCCACGACCTCGGGGCCATCTCGATCATCTCGTCCGACTCCCAGGCGATGGGCCGCATCGGCGAGGTCGTCCTGCGTACCTGGCAGACCGCCCATGTGATGAAGAGGCGGCGCGGCGCACTGCCCGGCGACGGGCAGGCCGACAACCGCCGAGTGCGTCGTTATGTCGCCAAATACACCATCAATCCGGCGGTCGCCCAAGGCCTCGACCAGGAGATCGGATCGGTGGAGACGGGCAAGCTCGCCGATCTGGTGCTGTGGGAACCGGCGTTCTTCGGCGTCAAACCGCAGACCGTCATCAAGGGCGGCCAGATCGCGTACGCACAGTTGGGCGACGCCAACGCCTCCATCCCGACCCCGCAACCGATTCTGCCCCGGCCGATGTTCGGCGCGGTCGGACGTTCCCCCGCGGCCAATTCGGTCAACTTCGTGGCGAGCGCGGCCATCCAGGACGGGCTGCCCGAACGCCTCGGTCTCGGGAAGCGGTTCGTGCCGATCACCAGCACGCGCGGCGTCACCAAGGCCGACATGCGGGAGAACGATGCACTGCCGCGGGTCCATGTCGACCCCGACAGCTTCGCCGTGACGATCGACGGCGAACCGGTCGAGCCGGCACCGGCCGCCGAACTGCCCATGACCCAGCGCTACTTCCTCTTCTGATGCGGACCCTGTGATGAGCCGCGCAGCTCTGCTCGTCCTCGCCGACGGCCGGTTCCCCGCCGGTGGCCACGCCCACTCCGGGGGTGCCGAGCCGGCCGTGCGGGACGGACGCATCCGCAACGCCGAGGACCTCGCAGAATTCTGCCGCGGCCGACTGCACACCACCGGGCTCACGGCCGCCGCGCTCGCCGCGGC
>NZ_JBHVFF010000165.1:0-19142 GCF_042801895.1 Streptomyces sp. NPDC057543
ACATACGGGAGGGCCCGGACCGCACACACGCGCGGTCCGGGCCCTCCGTACGTCACAGCCCCGCTGTCACTCAGCGACGGTGCTGGGAGTCCGCCACCGTCACCTCGACGCGCTGGAACTCCTTGAGGTCGCTGTACCCCGTCGTCGCCATCGCACGGCGCAGCGCACCGAAGATGTTCATCGAACCGTCGGGGGTGTGCGAAGGACCGGTGAGGACCTCCTCGGTCGTACCGACCGAGCCCAGGTCCACCAGCTTGCCGCGCGGCACGTCCTCGTGGACGGCCTCCATGCCCCAGTGGCGGCCGCGGCCCGGCGCGTCCGTCGCACGGGCCAGCGGGGAGCCCATCATCACGGCGTCCGCACCGCAGGCGATGGCCTTGGGCAGGTCGCCGGACCAGCCGACGCCGCCGTCCGCGATCACGTGCACGTACCGGCCACCGGACTCGTCCATGTAGTCGCGACGGGCCCCGGCCACATCGGCGACCGCGGTCGCCATCGGGACCTGGATGCCGAAGACGTTGCGCGTGGTGTGCGCGGCGCCGCCGCCGAAGCCGACGAGGACACCGGCCGCGCCGGTACGCATGAGGTGCAGGGCGGCGGTGTACGTGGCGCAGCCGCCGACGATCACCGGGACGTCCAGCTCGTAGATGAACTGCTTGAGGTTGAGCGGCTCGGCCGCACCCGAGACGTGCTCGGCGCTGACCGTCGTACCGCGGATGACGAAGATGTCCACGCCCGCGTCGACGACGGCCTTGGAGAACTGCGCGGTGCGCTGCGGGGAGAGCGCGGCGGCGGTGACGACACCGGAGTCGCGCACCTCCTTGATGCGCTGCCCGATCAGCTCCTCCTGGATC
The DNA here is from genome assembly GCF_042801895.1 of Streptomyces sp. NPDC057543. Classification (NCBI taxonomy): domain Bacteria; kingdom Bacillati; phylum Actinomycetota; class Actinomycetes; order Kitasatosporales; family Streptomycetaceae; genus Streptomyces; species Streptomyces sp. NPDC057543. The sequence goes on from NZ_JBHVFF010000165.1 coordinate 855, forward strand.
GGCGCGGAGTAGATCTCCTGAAGACGGCGGGTCGCCGACTCGACGGGCATCTCGGCGATCTCGTCGAGCAGCGGCTGCGGGTCGGCGTGCCGGGTCCACAGGCCCTCGAGGTTGAGGACACCGAGGCCGCCCAGCTCACCGATGCGGATCGCGGTCTGCGGGGAGACCACGGAGTCCATGGGGGCCGCCAGGAACGGCAGCTCGAAACGGTAGGCGTCGATCTGCCAGGCGATCGAGACCTCCTTCGGGTCGCGGGTACGGCGGCTCGGAACGACGGCGATGTCGTCGAATGCGTACGCCCGGCGGCCGCGCTTGCCGCGCCCGATCTCGATCTCAGTCACGATGGTGTGGCCTTTCCCTCTACGTCTGCGCTGTCCAGTATCCCCGACACACGGCTGAGGGGCGGTCCCCGGAACCCCCGACACTGTTGGTCAACAGTGTCCGGGAACCCCCGGGCCGCCCCTCGGCCGTGCTGATGCGTTACTTCCTGCTGTAGTTCGGCGCTTCGACCGTCATCTGGATGTCGTGCGGGTGGCTCTCCTTGAGGCCCGCCGAAGTGATCCGGACGAACCGGCCGTTGGCCTGGAGCTCCGGGACGGTGCGGCCGCCGACGTAGAACATCGACTGGCGCAGACCGCCGACGAGCTGGTGAACGACCGCGGAGAGCGGGCCGCGGTAGGGGACCTGGCCCTCGATGCCCTCGGGGACCAGCTTCTCGTCGGAGGCGACGCCCTCCTGGAAGTAGCGGTCCTTGGAGAACGACTTGCGGTCGCCACGGGTCTGCATCGCCGCGAGCGAACCCATACCCCGGTACGACTTGAACTGCTTGCCGTTGATGAAGAGCAGCTCGCCCGGGGACTCCTCGCAGCCCGCGAGCAGCGAGCCGAGCATCACGGTGTCCGCACCGGCCACCAGGGCCTTGGCGATGTCGCCGGAGTACTGCAGGCCGCCGTCGCCGATGACCGGGACACCGGCCTCCTTGGCGGCGAGCGAGGCCTCGTAGATCGCCGTGACCTGCGGGACGCCGATGCCGGCGACGACGCGGGTGGTGCAGATGGAGCCGGGGCCCACGCCGACCTTGATGCCGTCGACGCCCGCGTCGATCAGCGACTGGGCGCCGTCACGGGTGGCGATGTTGCCGCCGATGACATCGACACCGGAGGCGTTCGACTTGATCTTGGCGACCATGTCGCCGACCAGCCGGGAGTGGCCGTGGGCAGTATCGACGACGATGAAGTCGACACCCGCCTCGATCAGTGCCTGGGCCCGCTCGAAGGCGTCGCCCGCGACACCGACGGCCGCGCCGACCAGCAGTCGGCCTTCCTTGTCCTTCGCGGCGTTCGGGTACTTCTCGGCCTTGACGAAGTCCTTGACGGTGATGAGGCCCTTGAGGACCCCCGCGTCGTCGACCAGCGGAAGCTTCTCGATCTTGTGGCGGCGCAGCAGCTCCATGGCATCCAGGCCGGAGATGCCGACCTTGCCGGTGACCAGCGGCATCGGCGTCATGACCTCGCGCACCTGGCGCGTACGGTCCGGCTCGAAGGCCATGTCACGGTTGGTGACGATGCCGAGCAGCTTGCCCGCGGCGTCGGTGACCGGGACACCGCTGATGCGGAACTTGGCACACAGCTCGTCGGCGTCGCGCAGCGTCGCGTCCGGGTGCACCGTGATCGGGTCGGTGACCATGCCGGACTCGGAACGCTTCACCAGGTCGACCTGGTTGGCCTGGTCGGCGATGGAGAGGTTGCGGTGCAGCACACCGGCGCCGCCCTGCCGGGCCATGGCGATCGCCATGCGGGCCTCGGTGACCTTGTCCATCGCGGCGGAGAGCAGCGGGATGTTCACCCGCACGTTCTTGGAGATGTACGAGGAGGTATCGATCTGATCGGGCGCCATGTCCGACGCGCCGGGCAGCAGCAGCACGTCGTCGTATGTCAGCCCGAGCGTCGCGAATTTCTCGGGCACTCCGTCGACGTTTGCAGTCATGACACCTTCCCCAAATGGCCTTGATCGGTGCGGATGTCCATGCTAACGGCCTCCGGGGGTGTCTCATTCCACGAGCAAGATCAACCAGAGGTTCTGTAGCTTCGTACGGACAGGACGGACAGCTCGTACAGACCCGGGCAGCCGACTCGTACGGGCCCGGACAGGCAGCTCGTACAGACCCGGAAGGGCCCTGCTCACTGTTCCGCGAGGGCCCGCAGCCTGCTCAGCGCCCGGTGCTGGGCGACCCGGACCGCGCCGGGCGACATGCCGAGCATCTGTCCGGTCTCCTCGGCCGTCAGACCGACCGCGACCCGCAGAACCAGCAGCTCACGCTGGTTGTCCGGGAGGTTTGCGAGAAGTTTCTTGGCCCAGGCGGCATCGCTGCTGAGCAGCGCGCGCTCCTCGGGCCCGAGCGAATCGTCCGGCCGCTCGGGCATCTCGTCGGAGGGCACGGCCGTCGATCCCGGGTGCCGCATGGCGGCGCGCTGGAGATCGGCGACCTTGTGGCCCGCGATGGCGAAGACAAAGGCTTCGAAGGGTCTGCCGGTGTCCTTGTAGCGCGGCAGCGCCATCAGCACCGCGACACAGACCTCCTGCGCCAGGTCCTCCACGAAGTGGCGGGCATCACCGGGCAGCCGGTTCAGCCGGGACCTGCAGTAGCGCAGCGCGAGGGGGTGGACATGCGCCAGCAGATCATGGGTGGCCTGCGCGTCCCCCTCGACAGCACGGTGCACCAGTGCACCGATCACCGTCGTCTCGTCGTCGCGCATCGGACCATGGTGCCTCGGAGCCGTATCTTCTGCTCCGCCGCGTCCGTAGTTGTGCACCGAAGCGTTATGAGCGGGTGCGCCGGAAGTCATGTCCTGCGCCCTCCCCTTCCGCTCGACCGAATCGTCCCCGAGGAACTCCACATCTCAAGGATGCGGCATCGGCCGGGAAGCGTCACATGCCGTGGGCGCGGAAGGCGCCACCGGCGGGGTGGGGCCCGAGCCGCGCACCCCGGTCACATCGCCCCGTCCGCCGGTGTGCGGACGGGGAATCGATCGACTACCGGCCATGGTCGGTCCTCAGCGAACCAGGCCCCAGCGGAAGCCGAGCGCCACGGCGTGCGCCCGGTCCGAGGCCCCGAGTTTCTTGAACAGACGCCTGGCGTGCGTCTTCACCGTGTCCTCGGAGAGGAACAGCTCACGGCCGATCTCGGCGTTCGAGCGGCCGTGGCTCATTCCTTCGAGCACCTGGATCTCTCGCGCCGTGAGCGTCGGCGCCGCGCCCATCTCGGCCGAGCGCAGCCGACGCGGGGCGAGCCGCCACGTCGGATCGGCCAGCGCCTGGGTCACGGTGGCCCGCAACTCCGCGCGGGAGGCGTCCTTGTGCAGATAGCCGCGGGCGCCGGCGGCGACCGCGAGCGCGACGCCGTCCAGGTCCTCGGCGACGGTCAGCATGATGATCCTGGCGCCGGGGTCGGCGGAGAGCAGCCGTCGGACCGTCTCCACACCCCCCAGACCGGGCATGCGTACGTCCATCAGAATCAGATCCGAACGGTCGGCGCCCCAGCGGCGGAGGACTTCCTCGCCGTTGGCCGCCGTCGTCACACGCTCGACGCCGGGCACGGTCGCGACCGCGCGACGGAGCGCTTCTCGGGCAAGCGGGGAGTCGTCGCAGACGAGGACGGATGTCATGACCGTCCTCCGCAGCTGATGCGCGTCACCTTGAGCCTCCAGGCTGTTACAAGTCGTCACCTGAGCGGTTGACGCTCTCGGACATCTGCCCGATCGCTTTTTCTGTCAACCGCCTCCGCCCTCTCAACGATGGTCACCCGAAAGAGTTACGGGTCGGACGGCCGGGTTCGGCACTCTACGTGAGGACTCGCACACGGAGGAGTGCGGCACGGTTCATCCAACGGTCAACGGAAACTTCATATGAAGCTATGCCCCATTTAGCGGGTTTTCTTCCCTTTTGCTGGTGTCTGTGGCTAGATTCGCAATCAGTCATATTTACATCTACTTACACCGTGGATGTAAATGTCATGAGCACTGCCAAACATGGATGACAACGACGATTCCGACTCAGCATGGTTTGAGGGGACAAGCAATGGCAGATTTCTCCCGCCTTCCCGGACCCAACGCCGATCTGTGGGACTGGCAGCTGCTGGCGGCCTGCCGCGGGGTCGACAGTTCGCTGTTCTTCCACCCGGAGGGTGAACGCGGGGCGGCTCGGAGCGCCCGCGAGAACTCGGCAAAAGAGGTCTGCATGCGATGCCCGGTGCGCGCCGAGTGCGCGGCACACGCGCTGGCCGTACGAGAGCCCTACGGAGTGTGGGGCGGACTGACCGAGGACGAACGCGAGGAGCTCATGGGACGGGCCCGTAATCGCCTGATCGCGGCAGCGGCGCCGTCGGGCGTTCCGTCCCCGTCGGGGCACGGTTGAACCCGCCCCGCCCGCACGCCAACAGAAAAACGTTTTTGCGCTTCACCCGGCCACCGAAGGAGGCCGGGCCACAGGCAGGCCCGGGTCAGCGCGCGGCCGCCAGGGACAGCTGGTCAAGGGTGGCCGCCACCGCCGGCACCTGGGCCAGGTCGGGCAGGGTGAGGGCGACGATCTCGCGCTCGATGGCCGGTTCCACCGCTACGGTGCGGGCCCGCTTGGGGCGTACCGACTCGATCGCCAGCTCCGGCAGTACGGCGACCCCCAGTCCGGCGCCGACCAGGCCGACGACCGCCGGGTAGTCGTCGGTGGCGAAGTCGATCCGGGGCGTGAAGCCGGACTCCTCGCAGACCTCCACCAGCTGGCGACGGCAGCGCGGGCAGCCCGCGATCCACGACTCCTCGGCCAGTTCGGCGACGGCGACGGCGTCCGAACCCGCCAGCCGATGCCCCTCGGGGACCAGGCCGATCAGCCGGTCGGTGAGCAGCGGGCGTACGACCAGGTCGTCCCACTCGGTGCCGGAGGCGCCGTAGCGGAACGCCAGCGCGATGTCGCAGTCGCCCTCGCGCAGCATTTCGACGGAGCGCGGCGGTTCGGCCTCGACCAGGGAGACCTGGGTGCCGGGGTGGGCCGCACGCAGCGCCGCGAGGGCGCCGGGGACCAGGGTGGAGCTGCCGCTGGGGAACGAGACGAGCCGGACGCGACCGGCCCGCAGCCCGGCGATCGCGGCGACCTCCTCCTCGGCGGCGACGAGCCCGGCGAGGATGCCGGAGGCATGGCGGACAAGCGCCTCGCCCGCCTGGGTGAGCCGCATCTCGCGTCCCGTGCGGATCAGCAGCGTCGTCCCGGCGGAGGCCTCCAGGGCCTTCATCTGCTGGCTGACCGCAGGCTGGGTGCAGCCCAGTTCGCGGGCGGCGGCGGAGAACGAGCCGGTGGCGGCGACGGCGCGCAGGACACGGAGATGACGGGCTTCGATCACCCTTCAATCATAAGTCGCTCTTGGGTCGGATGCGAATTATTGGCATGCACCTTTGGGGCGGAATGGTTAGCGTTCTCCGTATGAAGCCGATGAAGCTGTTGACCGTGAACGCCGGGCGGCCGAAGGTCGTCGAATACACCGACGCCGCCGGTGGCGTGACCGGGATCGGCAAGCTGCCGGTCGACGGCCCCGTGCGCGTCACCGATCCCGGCCCCAAGGGCACCGGGGGCAGCGGCCTGGCCGGGGACGCGGTGTGCGATCTGCGTCATCACGGCGGCTCCGACCAGGCCGTGTACGCCTTCGCCCGCGAGGACCTCGACGGCTGGGAGCGGGTGCTCGGCCGTCCGCTCGCCAACGGCGCGTTCGGCGAGAACCTGACGACCACCGGTCTCGACGTGAACGGCGCGAGGATAGGCGAGCGCTGGCGGATCGGCCCCGATCTGGTGCTGGAGGTCACGTCGAGCCGGATTCCGTGCCGTACGTTCGCCGGTCATCTCGACGAGAAGGGCTGGGTCCGGCGGTTCACGCAGGCGGCCGCCCCTGGGGCGTACCTGCGGGTGATCGAGCCGGGTGAGATCCGCTCGGGCGACCCGGTCGAGATCGTTCACCGGCCCGGCCACGACGTCACCGTGCAGCTGGATTTCCAGGCGTCGACGACGCGAAGGGAACTGCTCCCGAAGCTGCTCGCGGCGGGCGACGCGCTGCATCCCGAGTCGCTGCGTGCGGCGCTGAAGTACGTGGCGAAAGAGGCCGCGCGCGAGTGATCGCGGTGGTCCGCGGGGCGACGGTGCCTGTCCGTTCGTGGCCGGCGGACAGGCACTAACGTGCCGCGTATGACGACTGCACTGATTACGGGCGCGACTGCGGGTATCGGAGCCGCCTTCGCGCGGCGGCTGGCGGCCGACGGGCACAACCTGGTGCTGGTGGCCCGGGACACCGAGCGGCTGCGCGAGCAGGCGACCGAACTGCATGACCGGCACGGCATCGAAGCCGAGGTGCTGACGGCCGACCTGTCGCAGGACAAGGGGATCGCCGCGGTCGAAGAACGGTTGACGGATCGTCACCAGCCGGTCGATCTGCTGGTCAACAACGCCGGGTTCGGCAACAAGGGAAGCTACCTGGATGTGCCCATGGCCGATGAGCTGAACATGCTGAAGGTGCACTGCGAGGCGGTGCTGCGGCTGACCTCGGCGGCCGCGGCCGGAATGCGCGAGCGCGGGCGGGGCGGAGTCGTCAACGTGGCCTCGGTGGCGGCGTTCGTGCCGCGCGGGACGTACGGCGCGTCCAAGGCGTGGGTCGTGCAGTTCACCCAGGGCGCGGCGAAGGACCTGGCCGGTTCGGGGGTACGGCTGATGGCGCTGTGCCCCGGTTTCGTGCGGACGGAGTTCCATCAGCGGGCCGGGATGGGGACCGGCAACATTCCGGGCTGGATGTGGCTCGACGCGGACAAGCTGGTGGCGGCGGCCCTGGCCGACCTGGCACGCGGCAAGTCCCTCTCCATTCCGGACCCGCGGTACAAGGCGCTGATGGGGCTCGTCAAGGTGACGCCGCGCGGCCTGCTCGGAGGGGTCACCTCCAAGACAGGCCGCAAGTACGGTCCTCAATGAGCGGTCGGTCGACGGGTGCGCGGTCAGCGCACCCCGTGGCCCGCGTAGGCGCCGATGTTGGGAGCGCCGGGCGTCAGCTTCTTGCCGAAGTAGTCCCTGCCGCCGTTGTTCTCGATGACGGCTCCGGCGGCCAGGGCGGGCGAGCCCGCGCCGAGCCTGAAGTCCGTGCGGAGCTTCGGGTCGGCCGTGATACCACCGGGGTCGGGGCGGGTCATCTCGATGCCGTAGAAGGCGTTGTGGTCGAAGGAGAGCCCGGGCGTCGGGTTCTTGAAGGCGTAGCCGCCGGTGCCCTCGCTCACGAAGATGTTGTTCCGGATGGACAGTTCGTGCTGGGTGGTGGCGGGGCTGCCGGCGTCGTCCTGGACGAGATAGCCGGGGATCTGCTCCTTGTTGTGGAAGGTGTTGTTGTAGATCTTCGTGTCGAGGATCGGGCCCCAGCAGTTCTGGATCAGGCGGGCGCCGTCGTTGCGGCTGACGTTGTAGCGGGCGACCGTGCCGATGGTCTTGGCGCCGCTGTACGGGCAGATCAGCAGGAAGCCGCCCTTGTTGTCGTGGCTGTAGTTGTACTGGAAGACCGTGTTCTGCGAGGCGCCGTCGGCGTCGAAGGACATCCCGTCGTGGGTGTTGCCGCCGCCCGAGACCTCGTTGTACTCGACGGTCGTGTCGTCGGTGTTGAAGGTCCAGATGCCCGCGTTGGCGGAGGGCGAGCGGAGCTGGAAGCCGTCGACCCGGTTGTGGTCCACGCGGGCGCCGCTGGTGGTGTCGAGCTTCATGCCGTCGCCGGCCAGGGACTTCAGCGTGTTGTGGTGGATACGGACGCCGGTGCTGGGCGTCCACTCCCCCGGGTAGACGTTCGGGTCCTGCTGCTGGCCGACGAGATCGCGCTTGGAGAAGGTCGACTTGAAGTAGACGCCCTCGCGGTCGACGTCCTCGATGCGGTTGTGCCCGATGTCCAGGCCGTCGTACCAGCTGGCCTTCGTCTTGCCCTCGACCGCGATGTGGATCGCGCTGGAGCCGGACACCGTCTTGTAGTCGCCGCCGCGCACATCGTGGATGTAGAGGCCGGAGATGTCGAAGCCGCGGGCGACGCCGTAGTCGGTGAGGCGGAGACGGACGCCGTTGCGCTCGCTGCCGGGGTTGTCCGCGTTGGTGATCTCCAGGGCCTTGAGGTGCACGTACTGCGTGTTGGAGAGCAGGACGACGTCGTGGGCGCCCGCGCCGTCGAGCCTGGCGCGGGCCGGGCCCGTGCCGTAGTCGGCGATGGTGAAGGGAGCGTGGGCGGAGCCGGTGCCCGTAGGGGCGAGGGTGCCGGTGCAGGTGGAGCCGCGCTTGAAGAGCAGCCGGTCACCGGGGCCGTAGGTGTGCGCGTTGGCCTCGGCGAGCGTGGTCCAGGGGTGCTGCCTGCTGCCGGTGGCGCCGGCCGGGTCGGCCGCGCAGTCGACATGGAAGACACGGTCGGCGGGTGCGGCGGCCTGCGCGGCGCTCAGGCCGGTTGCGGTCAGACCGGCGGCGGCCGTCAGGGCCGCGAGCGTCGCAGCGGTGACGCGATGTCTCACAATTCCTCCGTACGAACAGTCAGGGACGGGACGAGTCGGCATCGCCGGAATCCTGGACTCGGATTGATCGAACGTCAATGGATTGCGTTTGAATGATCGAAACTCCCATCGTTCGATCACGCTGGTCTAGGGTCGGACCACGGCCCCGGCACCGGCCGGACCGGGGCCGGGCCACACACTGCGAGGGGACTGCTGCCGTGCGCGAAAGTGCTGCTGAACGTCATGACCGCCTGCTGGGGCTGGTACGGGAACGGGGTTCGGCCCGGGTCTCGGATCTCGCCTCGCAGCTGGGGGTCTCCCCCGTCACGGTGCGCCGGGACGTGGAGGAGCTGGCCGGCCGGGGCCTGCTCGACCGGGTCCACGGCTCGGTGTCCTGGCCGCAGGACGCCGCCTCCCCCGCCGCGGGGCCCGGCGGCAGCGGCAGCGGCCTGGTTCTCGGCATGCTCGCGCCCTCGTCGACGTACTACTTCTCCGAGGTCATCCGCGGGGCCCACGAGGCGGCCGCCGGGGCGGGTGCCCGGCTGATCCTACGGATTTCCGACTACCGGCCGCAGGAGGACCAGGCCCGCACCGAGGGACTGCTCTCCGCGGGCGCCGAAGGGCTGCTGATCGCACCGGGCTGGCAGCACCCCGGCGACCCCGCGGCGTTCGGCGACTGGATCGCCTCGCTGCCCGTGCCGACGGTCCTGCTGGAGCGCAGGCCCACCACCGGATCCCCGCTGGACGGCCTGGACCGGGTCTGCTCGGACCATGCGCACGGGGTGCTGCTCGCCGTACGCCACCTGGTGGACCTCGGGCACGGGGCGCCGCTCCTGATGGCCCGGGCGGACTCGCCGACCGCCCTCGCGGTGCGGTCCGGGTACGCGGAGGCCCTGGCCGTGCTCGGCCTGCACGCGCCGCAGGACGTGATCGAGTCCGTACCGGCCGAACTCGCTCCTCACACGTTCGACCAGGCCGTGCGGGCGCTGCGCGAGGCGGTCCACTCGGGCGTGGCGACGGCGGCGCTGATCCACAACGACGTGGACGCGATCCAGGTCGTGCAGCGCCTCGCCGAGCTGGGCGTACGGGTGCCGGACGATCTGGCGCTGATCGCCTACGACGACGAGGTGGCGGCTCTCGCGGACACCCCGCTCACGGCGGTGGCACCGCCCAAGCGCGACGTGGGCCGCCATGCGACGGAACTGCTGGTGGAGCGGCTCGGCCAGAGCGGGGGCGCACCACGGCGCCACCTGATGCTGCTGCCGCAGTTGCGGGTCCGGGACTCGTGCGGAGCGCCCCTCTCGTAGGCGTTCCCTCGGGCCCGCGTTCCCCCACTCAGGGCCTTCCACACGCTTCCGTACGCAACTTATCTGATCTTTTTTCGATCAATCGCTCTTTCGCTCTTGACTTCGGTCACGGCTGGTTCAAGGATCACGGCCAACGCCAATGTCGTCGCCTGTTCAGGAGCCTCGCTGTGAGCCGCAGTTCGAGCAGAACGTCCCTCGCCGTAGTCGGCGCCGCCACCGCCCTCGCCGTTCTCACGGCCTGTGGTGGCGGCGGCGACGACAAAACCGCCGCCGGAAGCGACGGCAAGCCCGTCAGCATCACCTTCTGGGGCTGGGCCAAGGGGTCCAAGGAGGTCGTTGACGCGTTCAACGCCTCGCACAAGAACATCAAGGTGGTCTACGAGGAGATCCCGTCCGGCAACGCGGGCGGCTACGCCAAGATCTCCAACGCGGTCAAGGCGGGCAACGCCCCCGACCTGGTCTCCATCGAGTACCCGCAGCTTCCGGAGTACGTCAGTCAGGGCGCGCTCCAGGACATCGGCCAGTACTTCACCGAGGACATCAGGAAGAAGCTGCTGCCGCAGGCGGTCGAGCTGACGACGCTCGGCGGCAAGAACTGGGCCGTCCCGTTCGACGCCTCGCCGCAGTCGTTCTACTACCGCAAGGACCTGTTCGAGAAGTACGGCGTCGAGGTCCCCAAGACCTGGGACGAGTTCCGCAAGGCCGCCGAGAAGATCAAGAAGGCCGACAAGAAGGCCCGGATCGGCACCTTCTTCCCCGACGACCCGACCACGTTCCAGGCGATGGCCTGGCAGGCCGGCGCCCAGTGGTACAAGCCCGAGGGCGACACCTGGAAGGTCAGCACGGCCGACGCGGCCACCAACAAGGTCGCCGACTACTGGCAGGGCCTGCTCGACGACGACCTGATCCGCGCCAACGCCTCGTTCAGCCCCGAGTGGACCAACTCCCTCAAGAACGGTGGCACCGTCGGCTACCTCGGCGCCGCCTGGGGCGCGGGCGTCCTCAAGGGCACGCTGCCCGAGCAGAGCGGCAAGTGGGCCGTCGCACCGATGCCCAGCTGGGACGGCAAGCCGGCCAGCGGCATGCTCGGCGGCTCCACCTTCGCGGTGACGAAGACCAGCAAGAAGGCCGAGGCCGCGGTCGAGTTCGCCACCTGGATGTCGACCACCGAGGAAGGCATCAAGGCCCGCATCGAGTCCGGCACGTCGAGCGCCTTCCCGGCCGCGGCGGCGCTGCGCCCGGTGGCGAAGAAGTCCTTCGACGCCGGCTTCTACGGGGGCGAGGACATCTACCAGGTGTTCGAGGGCGCCGCCGCGTCCATCGGCCCGGACTGGAACTGGGGCCCGACGACCGGCACCACGAACACCACCATGAAGGACCAGTTCGGCAAGGTCGCGAGCGGTGGCACCACCATCAAGGACGCCGTGAAGGCCGGGCACGACGCCACGGTCGCCGAGCTGAAGAAGCGCGGTCTGAAGGTCGAGGACGCCGGCTGATGAAACGCGCCCGGACGACCAGAGCCGCCGCCATCCTGCTGGGGCCCTTCTTCGCACTGTTCACCGTGGCCATGGTGCTGCCGATCGGATACGCGGTCTGGCTCAGCCTGTTCACCGAGAAACAGTCCGGCCTGGGCTTCGGCGGCACCGAGACCGTCTTCAGCGGACTCGACAACTACACGGCGGCCCTGGGCGACCGGGCGTTTCGCGAGGGCTTCGGCGTACTCCTCGGATACTGCCTGTTCTACATTCCGCTGCTGCTCATCGGGGCCCTCGCCCTCGCCCTGCTGCTGGACTCCGCGCTGGCCCGGGCCCGCCGGTTCTTCCAGCTCGCGCTCTTCCTGCCGCACGCCGTGCCCGGCATCATCGCCGCGCTGATCTGGGTGTACCTCTACACACCCCAGCTCAGCCCGGTGGTCAGCGCCATGGAGTCCGGCGGCATCGGCTTCGACTTCTTCTCGCCCGAGGGCGCCCTCCCCTCCGTCGTCAACATCGCCCTGTGGGAGTGGCTCGGCTACAACATGGTGATCTTCTATGCCGCGTTGCAGGCCATCGACCGCTCCGTACTCGAAGCGGCCACGGTCGACGGGGCCGGTGCCTGGCGCGTCGCCCTCAGCATCAAGGTCCCGCTGATCCGCGCCTCGGTCGTGATGGTCGCGCTGTTCACCGTCATCGGCTCGCTCCAGCTGTTCACCGAACCGCTGATCCTCAACAAGGGGACCGGTTCCGCCGTCTCCTCCACCTGGACGCCGAACATGTACGCGTACACCGCGGCCTTCGAGCGCAACGACTACGGCCTCGCCGCGGCGGCCTCCATCCTGCTGGCGCTCACGGCCGCGCTGCTGTCCTTCGTCGTCACCCGCTTCACCGGCCGGAAGGGCAAGAAAGCATGAACTCCCCAGCTTCCCACGGCCGTTGGATGTCGAAGACCGCGGTCAACGGCTTCCTCCTGCTCGCCGTCGTCTACATGCTCTTCCCCCTCGTCTGGCTGGTCACCGCCGCCACGAAGGACACCGGCGGGCTGCTCGCGGGCAACGCGTTCTCCTTCGAGGGCTTCAACCTCGGCGAGAACCTGTCGAACCTGGCCTCCTACGGCGACGGCATCTACTTCCGCTGGTACCTCAACAGCCTCTTCTACGCGGGCGGCGGGGCGATCGTCTGCTCGCTGATCTGTGTCGCCGCGGGATACGCCTTCGACAAGTACGAATTCCGGGGCAAGGAGAAGCTGTTCGCCCTCGTGCTGATGGGCGTGCTCGTCCCCACCACGGCGCTCGCCCTGCCGATGTATCTCCTGGCCTCCAAGACCGGCCTGGTCAACACCTACTGGTCCGTGCTGATCCCGGTGCTCGTCAACCCGTTCGGCGTGTATCTCGCCCGGGTGTTCAGCGCCGGGTACATACCGAACGAGGCCCTGGAGGCCGCCCGTATCGACGGGGCCGGCGAGCTGCGCGTCTTCTGGTCCATCGGACTGCGCATGGTCATGCCGGGCTTCGTGACCGTCTTCCTCTTCCAGTTCACCGCGATCTGGAACAACTTCTTCCTCCCCCTCGTGATGCTCTCGGACCGCAAGCTCTTCCCGCTGAGCCTCGGTCTGTACTCCTGGAACACCAACACGCACGGCGAGCCGAGCTTCTATCCGCTCGTCGTCACCGGCTCCCTCCTCGCCGTCATCCCCCTGATCGTCGCCTTCGTCTCGCTGCAGCGGCACTGGAAGGCCGGTCTGACCGCCGGCAGCGTCAAGTGACTCTCGAGCGAGCCCTGAGGAGTACGAGTTCCACCATGCCCCACGCCACTGACAACCGGCCGGCCGCCCTGCTCGCGATGGGCCCCGGCATCGCCGCACGCCTCCTCACCGACCGCCACCGCACCCGGCTGGCCGCCCTCACCCGCACCGACCCGCACCTCGTCGCCCACGACCTGGCCGACCCGACGCCCGAGGTGGCCGCCGCGCTCGCCAATGCCGAGGTGCTGTTCACCTGCTGGGGCGCGACGCCGCTCACCGCGGAGGTACTGACGGCCGCGCCCCGGCTGCGGGCCGTGGTGCACGCGGCCGGTTCCGTGAAGCACCACATCACCGACGCCTGCTGGGAGCGCGGGATCGCCGTCACCTCGGCGGCCGGTGCCAACGCGCTGCCGGTCGCCGAATTCACGCTCGCCGCGATCCTGTTCGCGAACAAGCGCGTCCTGCACTCCGCGGACCGCTACCGTGCGCTGCGCACCGAGCACGACTGGCTCGCGGAGCTCGACGGAACCGGCAACTACCGCCGCACGGTCGGCGTCATCGGCGCCTCGCGCATCGGCCGCCGGGTGATCGAGCTGCTGCGCCCCTTCGATCTGGACGTCCTGCTGTACGACCCGTACGTGGACGTCACGGAGGCGGCGCGGCTCGGCGTCCGGCTCACCTCCCTCGACGAGCTGTGCGCGAGCAGCTCGGTCGTCTCGGTCCACGCGCCGCAGCTCCCCGAGACGCACCATCTGATCGGCGCGGCGCAGCTGTCTGCCATGGCGACCGGGACGACCCTGATCAACACGGCGCGGGGATCGCTCATCGACGAGAGCGCGCTGCTGCCCGAGCTGACGAGCGGGCGGCTGCACGCGGTGCTGGATGTGACGGAGCCCGAACTTCCGCCCGCGCACTCACCGTTGTACGAGTTGCCGAACGTGCTGCTCACTCCGCATGTGGCGGGTTCGCTGGGCAATGAGCTGCACCGGATGGCCGACGAGGCGCTGGACGAGCTGGAGCGGTACGCGGCCGGCCTGCCGTTCGCGGCTCCGGTGCTGGCGGGAGCGCTGCCTCGCTCGGCGTGACGCGGGGCTTGTCCCGTACCCGCCTTCCCTGAACCGGGCTCTGCCGCGTACTCCGGTCCTCAATCGCCGGACGGGCTTGATTCGCGGACGGAGCCCCGGACACGGGGCAGCACACGCCGGAGGCCCGGTACCCCGCGACGGGGTACCGGGCCTCAGTGGCTGCGTGGAGCTGTGCGTCAGTGCGAGTGGCCGTGGCCGCCGTGACCGGCCTCGGCCTCTTCCTCGGCCGGCTTCTCGACGACCAGCGTCTCGGTCGTGAGCAGCAGCGACGCGATGGACGCGGCGTTCTCCAGCGCGGAGCGGGTGACCTTGACCGGGTCGATGACGCCGGCCTTCACGAGGTCGCCGTACTCGCCGGTCGCGGCGTTGAAGCCCTGGCCCTTGTCGAGCTCGGCGACCTTCGAGGTGATGACGTAGCCCTCGAGGCCGGCGTTCTCGGCGATCCAGCGCAGCGGCTCGACGGCGGCGCGGCGCACGACCGCGACACCCGTGGCCTCGTCGCCGGTCTTGTCGAGGTTGCCCTCAAGGACCTTGACGGCGTGGACCAGAGCGGAGCCACCACCGGAGACGATGCCCTCCTCGACCGCGGCGCGGGTCGCGGAGATGGCGTCCTCCAGACGGTGCTTCTTCTCCTTGAGCTCCACCTCGGTGGCGGCACCGACACGGATCACGCACACGCCGCCGGCCAGCTTCGCGAGGCGCTCCTGGAGCTTCTCGCGGTCCCAGTCGGAGTCCGTGGCCTCGATCTCGGCCTTGATCTGGTTGACCCGGCCCTTGACGTCGCCGGGCTCGCCGCCGCCGTCCACGATCGTGGTGTCGTCCTTGGAGACGGTGACACGGCGGGCGGTGCCCAGCACGTCCAGACCGGCCTGGTCGAGCTTGAGGCCGACCTCCTCGGCGATGACGGTCGCACCGGTGAGGGTGGCGATGTCGCCGAGCATGGCCTTGCGGCGGTCACCGAAGCCCGGGGCCTTCACCGCGACGGCGTTGAAGGTGCCACGGATCTTGTTGACGACGAGGGTCGACAGCGCCTCGCCCTCGACGTCCTCGGCGATGATCAGCAGCGGCTTGGAGCCACCGGCCTGGATGACCTTCTCCAGCAGCGGGAGCAGCTCCTGGATCGCGCCGATCTTGCCCTGGTGGATCAGGATGTACGGGTCGTCGAGGACGGCCTCCATACGCTCCTGGTCGGTCACCATGTACGGGGACAGGTAGCCCTTGTCGAAGGCCATGCCCTCGGTGAAGTCGAGGTCCAGGCCGAAGGTGTTGGACTCCTCGACGGTGATGACACCGTCCTTGCCGACCTTGTCCATCGCCTCGGCGATGAGCTCGCCGACCTGCGGGTCCTGCGCGGAGAGCGCGGCCACGGCGGCGATGTCGGTCTTGTCGTCGATCGGACGGGCGGTCGCGAGGAGCTCGTCGGAGACGGCCTTGACCGCGGCGTCGATGCCCTTCTTCAGGGCGGCCGGGGAAGCACCCGCGGCGACGTTGCGCAGACCCTCGCGGACGAGCGCCTGGGCCAGCACGGTGGCGGTGGTCGTACCGTCACCCGCGACGTCGTTGGTCTTGGTCGCCACCTCCTTCACCAGCTGGGCACCGAGGTTCTCGTACGGGTCGTCGAGCTCGACCTCGCGCGCGATGGTGACACCGTCGTTGGTGATGGTGGGTGCGCCGAACTTCTTGTCGATGACGACGTTGCGGCCCTTGGGGCCGATCGTCACCTTGACCGTGTCGGCAAGCTTGTTGACGCCGCGCTCAAGGGCGCGACGGGCGTCCTCGTCGAACTTCAGGATCTTCGCCATGGCTGCTGAGCTTTCCTCTCGAACGAACTGCGCCCCCGACCACCCGGCTGGTTATTCGCAGGGGGCCAGGGGCGCAGAACAGAAGCAAACGTGGGTGAATTACTTCTCGACGATCGCGAGCACGTCGCGGGCCGAGAGGACGAGGTACTCCTCGCCGTTGTACTTCACCTCGGTGCCGCCGTACTTGCTGTAGAGCACGACGTCGCCGGTCTTGACGTCGAGCGGAAGGCGCTCGCCGTTCTCGAAGCGGCCCGGGCCCACGGCCAGGACGACGCCCTCCTGGGGCTTCTCCTTGGCGGTGTCCGGAATGACCAGGCCGGAGGCCGTGGTCTGCTCGGCGTCGAGCGGCTGGACCACAATGCGGTCCTCGAGCGGCTTGATCGCAACCTTGGTGCTGGCGGTCGACACGATCCGGTCTCCCCCTTCGGAGATCTCACGGGGTAACAGTCTTTGGGTGGCGACCAGGTGGATCCGTCGTCGCGGGTGCCGGACCTGCCAGTCGCACAGTACTGCTGGCACTCTCCAGTGGTGAGTGCCAGCACCGAGACTATGACCGCGATTAGCACTCGGTCAAGCGGAGTGCCAATTCACGCGGTCGTGGCGTCCACCGGCGCCCTGCTCCCCGCCCCGAGCCCCGCGCCGACCGGGGCACCGCCCGGACAACAGTCCGGACAACACTGGGACAACGGTCGTACGGACCGCGGCGTTCCGTACGACCGTGTGAACATGACCGAATCTCCGTACCGGCAGTCGGCTCCGCGGGCCCTGCGGCCCCGGCACGGCTCGCGCGCCGTGAACGGCTGTCTCGATGTGGCGCTGGGTCTGCTGCTGGTGCTCCTGGAGGGGCTGATCTGCGCGGTCGCCGCCCACTCCCTGGCCCTGTCGCGGTGGGACCCCGGCGCTTCGGAGACGTCGGGCCCGCCGCCGATGGACTGGACGCCCGTCCTCGTCCTCGGCGGGATCGCGGTGGCGGTCGCACTGATCGCCGTGGTGCTGATCCGCGAGAACTGGCCCTGGGCGGGGGCGCTCCAGATCCCGGTCGTGCTCCTGCTGTGCGTGGCGGCGGTGCAGGTCGGGCACGAGGACTACCGCCGCGCGCACCCGGCGCCGGCCGCCACCCCTTCGGACCATCCCGGCCGGTCCGGCCGCCAGTGCCTCAGCGGCGGCGACAACCACGAGTGCCTGGACTCCGGCGGCTGAGGGCAGGCGATGACGACCAGCGCCCCCGATGCCCCGTGATCGCCGTGATCACCATGGCCACCACGGTCACGCCGGTCACTGCGGCCGCTGCGATCGTCCCGGGAGCCGTTCGGATGCGCCTGCGGGCCCACCGCGGGGGTCGGCGCCGGGCGGGTCACCTTCTGTGCGGCCTTGCGGCCCAGCCGTTCGATCGGGGCGACCGACTGCGCGCACCCGGCGGTGCCGGTCAGGAGCGCACCGGCTGCCAGCAGGCCGACGAGCACCCGGTACGCCCTTCTCATACGTAGTCCTCCAGCCGGGCCACGGCGTACCCCTTGTCCGTGACGGTCTTCATGACCGCGCGGACCAGGTCGGCCATGTCGGCACCCCAGTCCTTGCGGCCCCGGAAGTGCGTGAGGATGATGTCGCCGGGGTGCAGGTCCTGGTCCACCTCACGCCACTCCATGTGGTCCGGGAACGCCTCCGCGTTCCAGAGCGGCACGGCCTTGATGCCGCAGGACTTCGCGATCCGGAGCGTGTCCCCGTTGTACTTGCCGTACGGCGGGCGGAAGAGGACGGGGCGCTTCCCGTACTGCTCCTCGATGATGGCCTGCTGGTCGCAGATCTCGCGCTTCTGCTCGCTGTACGAGAGTCCGGGAAGGTACGGGTGGTTGAGCGTGTGATTGTTGAGGCCGACTCCCAGCCGCTGTGCCTCCAGGAAGTACCCGTAGTTGTCACGCACCTCGTAGTCGCTGAGGAATGCGCTGTACGGGATGTCCAGCTCGTCCATCATCTGGAGCAGTTCGGGGTCCTTCTCGGCCCCGTCGTCCATCGTCAGGAAGACGACCCGGTCCTTGGTCGGGACGGTGGTGAAGACCGGCGGCAGCGAGTCATCGCCGCCCTTCACCTCGAACCCCTCCCGGGTGGTGATGTGCGGTTTGACCGCGGGCGGCGGGGGTGCGATCAGAGGTGGCCGGTCCAGCCGCCATTTCTTGGCGAGGGCCGCCCGTACGGCCGGGCCGAACTTCGCGTTCTCATAGGGCCCGGCAGGTACGCGGCCCTGACCGGCCGGCTGCTCGGGACCCGCCTTCTGCCCGGGACCGCCCGGGAATCCCGGACCGCCCGGGAATCCCGGACCGCCCGGGAGTCCGGCGGAGGTCGGGGC
>NZ_JBHVFF010000166.1:0-19016 GCF_042801895.1 Streptomyces sp. NPDC057543
CCGGTTCGGTTCGTGACCCGCCCTCTTCACGCGTCCAGCGGAAGCGTCAGCGCATCTTTCCGCCGCGTGGCATCCGCATGCCCTTCGGCATCGGCCCCTTGGGCAGCGGCATGTTGCTCATCAGGTCGCCCATCGCGCGCAGCCGGTCGTTGGCGGCCGTCACCTGCGGGCCGGTCAGGATGCGCGGCAGCTTCAGCATCTTCGTGCGCACCTTCTTGAGCGGCACCTGGCCCTCGTCGTTGCCGACGATGATGTCGTGCACCGGTACGTCGACCAGGATGCGCGCCATCTTCTTCTTCTCGGCCGCGAGCAGCACCTTCACCCGGTTCGGGTTGCCCTCGCCGACCAGCACGATGCCCGCTTTGCCCACGGCACGGTGGACGACGTCCTGGCTGCGGTTCATCGCGACCGCGGGTGTCGTGGTCCAGCCCCGGCCCACCCGGTCCAGCACCGCCGCCGCAGCGCCCGGCTGTCCCTCCATCTGCCCGAAGGCCGCGCGCTCGGCACGCCGTCCGAAGACGATCGCCATCGCGAGGAGGCCCAGCACGAAGCCCAGGATGCCCACATAGATCGGGTGGCCGATCAGGAAACCGACCGCGAGAAGGACACCGAAGGTGACGATTCCCACACCCGCGACGACAAGACCGATCTTGGAGTCGGTCCGCCTGGTCATCTTGTAGGTCAGGGCGATCTGCTTGAGCCGCCCCGCGTTCTCGGCGCTGTCCGCGCCTTCAGTGTTTGCCTTCCTCGCCATGTACCGAAGTTTACGTGGCCTAGGAACGGTGGTCGGCCGCGGCCTCCAGTACGTACTCGGCCTCGACCCGGTCCTTGGCCCGGCGCCGGTCCTCCAGGACGGCCGTCCAGGCATTGCGGCGGGCCGTGCGCTGGCCGCTGCTCAGCAGCAGCGACTCGACGGCACGGAGGGCATTGGTGACGGAAGGGATGGCGGTGGCGCGTACCGGCACGGCCTGCATCGTGGAAATCTCCTCGGAGCGGATGTGCGGACTGAGTGACGTGGACTCAGCTGCCCGGGCGGCTGCCCGGGACTGCGTTGCGCGAAGTGGGTGGCGTGGGCTGGGTGCGGGAAGCGGCGGTGGCAGCGGCCCGGAGAGCCACTGCGTCGTGAGACCCAGCGTCACTGCTCGGTGTTACCAGCGCATGACCGGTCGGTCAAACACCAATGAAACCTTGTTATGGGCCGAGCGCACGCCGACGCGGCCCATACGCGCCCCCGACCTGCGGGGAGCGGATGAGCCGCGTCGAATCAGTTGTTACTGCTCGGTAGCCTATTGTGCGGGGATTCACATGGCGGGCGTCGCCGCGACGGCACCGCGCCGCTCGATCGCCTGCTGGAAAAGGCGGCCCGCGCGGTACGAGGAACGGACCAGCGGCCCGGACATCACGCCGGAGTAGCCGATCTCGTCGGCCTCCTCCTTCAGCTCCACGAACTCGTGCGGCTTCACCCAGCGCTCGACCGGGTGGTGGCGCACGGACGGCCGCAGGTACTGGGTGATCGTGATGAGCTCGCAACCCGCGTCGTACAGGTCCTGGAGCGCCTCGCTGACTTCCTCGCGGGTCTCGCCCATGCCGAGGATCAGGTTGGACTTGGTCACCAGACCGGCCTCGCGGGCCCGCGTGATGACCTCCAGGGAACGCTCGTAACGGAAACCGGGGCGGATCCGCTTGAAGATCCGCGGCACCGTCTCGACGTTGTGCGCGAGCACCTCGGGGCGCGAGGAGAAGACCTCGGCGAGCTGCTCGGGCACCGCGTTGAAGTCGGGGATCAGCAGCTCGACCTTGGTGCGGCCGGCCTCCCGCTGGGCGGTCAGCGCGTGGATCTGGCGGACGGTCTCCGCGTACAGCCAGGCACCGCCGTCCTCCAGGTCGTCGCGCGCGACGCCCGTGATCGTGGCGTAGTTCAGGTCCATCGTGACGACGGACTCACCGACCCTGCGGGGCTCGTCCCGGTCCAGCGCCTGTGGCTTGCCGGTGTCGATCTGGCAGAAGTCACAGCGCCGGGTGCACTGGTCGCCGCCGATGAGGAACGTGGCCTCGCGGTCCTCCCAGCACTCGAAGATGTTGGGGCAGCCGGCCTCCTGGCACACCGTGTGCAGGCCCTCGCTCTTCACGAGCTTCTGCAGCTGGTTGTACTCGGGGCCCATCTTCGCCCGGGTCTTGATCCACTCGGGCTTGCGCTCGATGGGGGTCTGGCTGTTCCGGACCTCCAGGCGCAGCATCTTGCGCCCGTCGGGTGCGACAGCGGACACTCCGGCACTCCCCTTTGCTTTCGCTGCATTGGATTCTTCGGCGAACACCAGGGTACGCCCGTAATTCAAATGGCTTTACGTTTGGCCAACCTGTGGCCGACAGGGCCTATTCCCGGCCCGGTATTCAGGCCGTCATGCCGTGGCCACGGCATCCGTGGGACGTTCGATGGTGCGCGGGGCGAGCTCCGCGTTCTCCAGGACGTCCTTCAGGTGCTTCTCCACGACCGGGAGCACGTCCTCGACGGTGATGTCGCGGCTCAGTTCGTACGCGAGCGACGTGACGCCCGCGTCCCGGATGCCGCACGGCACGATGCGGTCGAACCAGGTGTTGTCCGGGTTCACATTGAGCGCGAAGCCGTGCATGGTCACGCCCTTGGCCACCCGGATGCCGATGGCGGCCAGCTTGCGGTCCTCGCGGCGCTGCCCGGCGTTGGACGGGGCGTACTCGGGGCCGTTCAGCCGCGGGTCGAACTCCTCGTCCTGCAGCCGCGGGTCGAAGTCGAGGGAGAGGCCGCCGATCGACGGGCGGTCCTCGACCGGGTCGCCGAGGACCCAGACCCCACTGCGGCCCTCGACCCGGGAGGTCTCCAGGCCGAACTCGGCGGCGGTACGGATCAGCGCGTCCTCCAGCCGGCGGACGTGTGCGACGACATCCACCGGCCTGGGCAGCTTCTGGATCGGGTAGCCGACCAGCTGTCCGGGGCCGTGCCAGGTGATCTTGCCGCCGCGGTCCACATCGATGACCGGGGTGCCGTCCAGCGGGCGCTCACTGTCGGTCGTGCGCCGCCCGGCAGTGTAGACGGGCGGGTGTTCCAGCAGCAGACAGGTGTCCGGGACGGCGTCCTCGAATCTGGCCGCGTGCACCTCGCGCTGCTTCTGCCAGGCCTCCTGGTAGTCGACGGCTTCCTCGCCGAATCCCAGCCGGACGAACCGAAGCTCGGTCACGACAGATGCCTCCCTACTCGCGGTGCCGGGAGCCGGGGGTGCCCGGAGCCACGCCACCATGCACTGAATCACGCCCCGCCACTGTACGACCGGGGCCCGGTCGGCGGCCCAGCAGGTCGATCCCGTCAGCGCCACCCTCAATCCTCACACGATCGGATGAAAGTGAAGCGAAGGCGGCTGTGTCCGCCGCAGAGGCCGCTAAATTCGCGCCGTTCCATGCGGGCTGCCCGCCCGGCCCCGAAGGCAGGAGACCGTACAGCTGATGTCGGAACGACCTCCGCAGCGCACCCCCAACCGCCGACTCGCCTCGCTCATCTCCGAGGCCGGCTTCTCCAACGCCGGCCTCGCCCGCAGAGTGGACCAACTCGGCCTGGAACACGGCCTCGACCTGCGGTACGACAAGACATCCGTGACCCGCTGGCTGCGCGGTCAGCAGCCCCGCGGGACCACCCCCGCGCTGCTCGCCGAGGTCTTCACGCGGCGGCTCGGGCGCCGCCTCTCCGCGCAGGACCTGGGCCTCGACGCGTGCGCCCCCGTCTACGCGGGCCTGGAGTTCGCGGCCACGCCCGCCGAGGCGATCGACATCGTCAGCGGACTGTGGCGCAAGGACTCGGGCAGCCATGCGGAGCTGCGCAAGATCGCCTTCACCCCGGCCGGACTCGTCGTCCCCAGCCGGGACTGGCTGATCGGCCGGGCCGACGAGTGGGTGGGGCGGGGGAACGGTTCCGCGCCACTGGTACCGGGTGGAGTCGCTGGGGCCGGTGGTGGTGCCCGTGCGGCGGGTGGTGCTCGTGCGGCTGGTGGGCTCGGCAGGTCCCTCGGGGCTGGTGGGGCCACGGGGGCCATTGAGGTCGGTGGTGCGGGGTGGGCCGGTGGGCCCGGCGGGGCACGCGGGATCGGAGCCCAGGGATTACCCGGCTCGCACGGCGCGCACCGGCTCGGCGGCAGCGCGCCCGGCGGTAGCACCCACGGCGGTACGGGGGCGGCCGGCGCCGGCGGCCGCAGCGGGGCCCGTGGGCCCGCGCCCTCCCGGCCTTCCGGACCGTCCGCACCTCCCGGATCCCCCACACCTCCGACCGCTCCCGCCGCCCCGGGAGCAGGGCAGGCAGGCGCCCCCGGCGTCCCCCGGCAGCGGCAGTCCGACCGCGGCTCCGGCCAGCGGGTCGGCGTCGGCGACGTCGCCGCCCTGCGCTCGGTCGGCGAACTCTTCCGCACCCTCGACAACGCCTACGGCGGCGGCCACGCCCGGCAGGCCCTCGTCCGGTATCTGGAGCACGAGGCGGAACCGATGCTGCGCGGGACGTACGGGGAGGCCACCGGGCGCCGGCTGTTCTCCGCCGCGGCCGAGCTGACCCGGCTGGCGGGCTGGACCTCGTACGACATCGCGGCCCACGGCCTGGCCCAGCGGTACTTCGTCCAGGCGCTGCGGCTCGCCCAGGTCGCCGGGGACCGTGCGTACGGCGCCTACGTCCTGATCACCATGAGCCGGCAGGCCGTCTATCTCGGGCACGGCAGGGAGGCCGTGCAGCTGGCCCGCGTCGCCCAGCAGGGCATCGGTTCGTCGGCGCCGCCCGTCGTCCAGGCGCTGCTGCACGCCGTCGAGGCACGCGGGCACGGGGTGCTCGGCGAGGCCAGGCCCTGCACCGCCTCGCTGGCGCGGGCGGAACGCGCGCTGGAGAACGCCCGTCCAGGGGACGAGGCGCCGCACTGGACGCGTTACTTCGACGAGGCCCAGCTCGCCGACGAGTTCGGCCACTGCCACCGGGATCTGCAGCAGTACACGGCCGCGGCACAGCACGCGGAGCGCTCCCTCCAGCTGCGCGCCCCGGCGTACGCCCGCAGCAGGCTGTTCTGCCGGGTGGTGCTGGCCTCCGCGCGGCTCGGGCTCGGTGAGCTCGACCAGGCGTGCCTGCTCGGCGCGGAGGCCGCCCAGCAGGCGGCGGAGATGCGGTCGGTGCGGGCGACGGAGTACGTACGGGACTTCGAGCGTCGCCTGGAGCCGTACCGGGACGCGGCCGCGGTGCGCGGGTACCACGAACGGGTCGCGGCCCTGGGGTGATCCACATCCCGCGGGACCACCCATGACTCTTCCGCGTGACTCCCGCGCGCGACAGAACGGGTGGTGGCCCGGACCGGGAGCGATCGGTCCGGGCCACCACCCGTTTCGGCAGGGCTCTCTCAGTGCCCGCGTACCTCGACCTCCGCCAGCGACAGCGGGTTGGTGCCGGAGGTCAGTTGCACGCGGACGTACCTGCCGGAGGTACCCGCCGGGAGCTGCACGGTGGAAGGCCGTCCGGCCTGGCCGGTGACATGGACCGCCGTCACACCGGGTGCGGTCCGTGCCTCATCGAGTCCGTCGCCTGTGATCGGGGTGTCCGAGGTCATGACCCAGAAGTCCTTCAGCCGGTCGGAGCAGCAGTCGGTGCGGTTCCAGATGTCGACTGCGGACAGTGACTTCGGGGCGCCCAGGTCGACCTGCCACCACGCCTGTGACGAGGGCTCCGCGGTGTGGGTCACCGAGCCCGATCCGAAGGAGCCGTCGGTGTTCCCGTCGACGGCGCGGGAGGCGGGGGCGTCCCACGCGGTGCTCTTCTGGGTGGCCGGCTTGTTCCGGGCGAGGTTCTCCAGGGCCACCGTGACCTTGACCGCCGTGGTGGTCGTGAGACGTCCGTGGCGCAGGGTGATGTTCAGCGTGTACGTACCGGGGGCCGCGGAAGCGGGTGGCGTCACGGTGAACGGGACCTTCGCGTCCGCGCCCGGCGCCAGCGGGTGCACGCGGGTGGCCGCCGGGGTGACGGTCCAGCCCTCGGGTCCGGACAGCCCGATCCCGGTCCCGGATGCGCGCTTGCGGGCGGTGTTGGTGAGGGTCAGGGTGCCGTCGGCGGCGCGTCCGGGGTTGAGCTCCTTCGGCAGTTCGGTCCTCGTGCGGACGAGGGTGTTCACGCCGGGAGTGGTGACCTTGAAGACGTACGCGCTCGTGCTCCTGGTGGCCGACGCCCCGTCCTTCGGCGTCTCGACGATCACGCGGCCTGCGGAGTCCTTGTGCCAGGGCAGTGCGCTGCCGTCCGAACCGAGCAGCGTGATACGGGAGTCGGCGGCGACGGGGGTGTCGGCGCCGAGGGTGAGTTCGGCGCCGGGCCACTCCAGCGCGGTCGCGTACAGCGCGCCGTCCTTCACCGTGTAGCGGATCTCGTCGTCGCTGGACGGCTCCTCGGCATGGTGCCAGTAGGTCGTCCCGTAGATCGCCTCGCCGTTGATCTTCAGCCAGGCGCCGATGTCGAGCAGCCGCTGCTGCTGGATCTCGGGGATGGTGCCGTCGGCGCGCGGGCCGATGTCGAGCAGCAGATTGCCGTTCTTGCTGACGATGTCGGTGAGCGAGTCGATCAGCTGGTCGGAGGTGAGATGGTCCTCCTCGGGCTCGTTCTGGTTGTAGCCGTAGGAGTGCGCGATGCCCCGGCTCGCCTCCCACTTGTTCGGGTCGATGTCCGGCTTGACCGTGTACTCGGGTGTCTGGAAGTCGAGTTCCTTGCTGTCCAGCGCACCGGTCTCGATCTTGCAGCGGTTGGCTACCGCGACTTCCTTCGGGTGTGCCCGGTTCTTCGCGCGGTTGTAGTAGTCGGCGATGACGGGCGCGGTCTTCCAGTACGACGCGGGTTTGTCCCACTGCCCGTCGCACCAGATGATGTCGGGATCGTACTGGTCCACCAGCTCGTTCAGCTGCGGGACCATGTAGTCGCCGACGTAGTCCTTGACCGACGGGGCTCCGGTGTACGGGACCTCGGCGCCGGTGTACGGGTTGCGGACCGGACTTCCGGTGTACGACGGGTTGTACCACTCGTACAGTGAGTAGTAGAAGCCCGCCTTCAGTTGCCCGCCCGCGGTGTCCTTGCGTGCCGCCTTGAACAGGTCGCCCGCCAGGTCGCGCTTCGGGCCGAGATCCACGGTGTCGCGGCCGCTGACCTTGCTGTCGAACAGTGCGACGCCTTCATGGTGCTTGGAGGTCAGCACGAAGTATTTGGCACCGGCATCCTTGAACAGCTTCACCCAGGCGTCCGGGTCGTACTTCTCGGCCTTCCACTGGCCGATGAAGTCGTCGTAGTTCGCGGCCGTGCCGTAGGTGTCCTTCTGATGGGTGTTGGTGGCGCTGCCCTTGCTGTTCATGTAGTTCCAGTACCACTCGGCGTAGCTGCCGCGCGGACCCCAGGCGGGCACCGAATAGGCGCCCCAGTGGATGAAGATGCCGAACTTGTCGTCGTTGAACCACGTGGGCGTGGGGTGGCTGTTGAGGGACTCCACCGTCGGCTCGTAGTCCTTCGACGGGGGTTCGGGCGCGGCGGAGGCCGGGGTGGTCAGGAGGCCGGCGAGGGCTGCCAGAGCCGTTGCTCCGACGAGTCTGGTACGGGTGCGGGTCACTGCGGGTTCCCTTCGGGTCAGCGGTCGTAGTGCGCGTAGTCGGCCCGGACCTGTTCGGGGCTCAACGCCTCGTCCCAGGTGGATACTTCGTCGAGATCTCCGCGCAGCCCGGCCTTCTCGGTGCCGATCGAGCGCAGCGGGAGCGGAACCCGGGGTGTCACCGGGTCGGGCCGCAGGCCGGGCGGGTCGCCGAGCCGGGCGACCAGCGTCCGGAAGTCCTGCACGGTGTCCGGTGTGGTGGAGGCGTTCCAGGAGCGGTCCGCGATGATCGTGCGTGCGGTGGCCATCTGCTGCTCGAAGTAGCCGTCGTCGGCCCAGAAGTTGTAGTCGGCCCAGTTCATCGGACCGGATCCGAGGAGATCCGGCGCGGTGCTGGGTATCCCCGCCGACAGCTGCGTGTGGCCGCCCGCTTCGGTCCACTGGGTCGGCCTGGGAACAACGGGCGGCCCTGGGGCAGCCGCTGAGGCGCTTGTGCTCGATCCAGGTTCGTCCGGGGGCTGGTTCGCCACCGCGACGGGAGTGATAGATCCGATGACTAGAGCTATAAGGAGCGGCAGAGCGGGCATGGCTCGGCGCACTACGGCCTCCTGGAGTCCGGTTTCGCCAGGACCGTAGCGGTAGATGCGATGCACGACAAGGGTGTTTACGGGAGTGGTGTGGACCACTCCCGTAAACGGGAGGTGGGGCGAGAGATCCGATCTGTAAAGGGTGTTCGGGGTTGGGATCGGCTGGACCGGGGCAGGATGTGCGCGGGTGGACTCAGGCCGCTTCGCGCAGCTCCGCTTCCAGGTGGCCGGGCCGTACGCCCAGATCGGTGAGGATCGCCTCGGCCGCGCGGCGGCCCGAGAGCAGGGCGCCCTGGACCGTGCTCGTGTCGCGGTGGTCGCCGCACACGTACAGTCCGGCGAGCAGCCGGACCGGGCGGCGCAGATCGTGCGGGGCGGGCATCGCCGGGACCGCCTCGGGGTCGTGGTGGGCGGCCAGCAGCTCCCAGTCGTCGGTGGGGGTGCCGTACAGGGCGGCCAGATGGGCCCGGACCGTGCGGTCCAGGTCGGGCGGTGGGGTGCCGAGCACCGTCGAGCTGATCAGGGTCCGGCCGTGCGGGGCGCGCGACGGGTCGACCGCGCTCATCACCGCGGTGTGCGCGACCGGGCCCGAGCGGTCGGCGTCCAGCAGCAGCGCGGCACCGGTCGGCGGGGGAGCGGGGGCGGTGTGGTGAAGGACCGTCACCGGGTGGAAGGGCGGCACCCGCAGGCCGGGAAGCAGTTCGGCGGCGGCGCCCGCGCCGGTCGCCAACAGCAGGGAACGGCAGCCCAGTTCGCCGTGCTCCTTGGTGCGGACCGAGGTGATGTCGGCTGCCGTGACATGCACGCCCGTGCGTACGGTGCCGGGCGGCAGCGCGGCCGCGAGCAGTTCGGGCAGCCGCGCCGAACCGCCCTCGGGCACGCACAACCGGCCGCGCGCGTAGTCGCGCAGGGTGAGATCGGCGCACCGGCTGGACGTGGTGAGCCGCGGGTCGCTGAGCAGCGCGGTGAGCAGCGGCCGCAGAAAGCCGTTGACCGTACGGGCGGTCAGGCCGCGGCGGGACAGGGCGGCGAGCGCGGTCTGCTCGGGCCGGGCCAGGATGCGGGCGGCCGGGGTCGCGGCGAGCCGGGCCAGGGCCGCGCCCAGCCGGGCCTGGTCGATCGGCCCGCCCATCGGCGAATGGGGGGCGCTTGCCAGGGCGCGCGCCGCCTTGAATGCGCCCCGCGCGCCCCGTACATCGCCGGTCCGGTACCGGCGGCCCTCGCTGTGGACGAGCACCCCCGGCGCGAAGCTGCGCAGCACGAGCCCGTCGAGGGCGGGCATCAGGCGGAGCTCCGGGTACGAGGTGCTGAGGAGCGGGCCGAGGTGGTCGAGCAGGAAGCCGTCCGTTTCGGCGGTGGTCATCCGGCCGCCGACCCGGGGGCCGGCTTCCAGGACGCTGACACTTACCCCTGCGCTGGTCAGTCGGTGGGCGGCTGACAGGCCGGCGATTCCGGCCCCGATGATGACGACGTCCGCGTGGCGTGCCGAGCTGAGCACGTGCCCTCCCCGAGTCGGCGCAAATTCTGGGAGGCTCTTGCCCCCGACTGGCCCCCGGAATGCCCGAGTTCGCAAGGAGGCTAGGAGGGCGTCCGATGCGGGCGCAGTCGCGCGTACCGGGGGCACCGGTGCACGGGGTCGCACGTACGTCCGCATGCGTGCGGGATGTGCGGGCCGAGGCCGCGCAAGGCCCGCCCCGCGTTCAGCGCAGCGCCGCGCGGATCGCCGCGTCGATTCCGGGGAAGGCGAACACGAAGCCCGAGTCCAGCAGTCGGCCCGGCAGCACCCGCTGACTGCCCAGCACATCCTCGGCGAAGTCCCCCAGGGCGATCCGCAGGGCCGGTGCCGGAGCGGTCAGGAGCGTGGGACGGCGCAGTACGCGCCCCATCGCGGCCGTCACCTCGCCGTTGGTGACGGGGTCGGGGCCGGTCAGGTTCACCGGACCCGACAGCGACTCCGTCTCCAGGATGTGCCGCAGCGCCGCGACCTCGTCGTGCAGCGCGATGAAGCTCCAGTACTGGCGTCCGTTGCCCAGCCGCCCGCCGAGCCCCGCGCGGAACAGCGGGAAGAGCCGGCCCCAGGCCCCGCCCTCACGCGCGACCACCAGACCGGTGCGCGCATGCACCGTCCGTACGCCCGCCTCCTGTGCGGCGGCCGTGGCCGCCTCCCATGCCACGCACACGGACGGCAGGAATCCCTCGCCGGCCGGGGCGCTCTCGTCGACCGCGCGGTCCCCGGTGTCGCCGTAGTAGCCGATGGCCGACCCGGACAGCAGAACCTTCGGCGGTGCGTCCAGTGAGGCGACGGCCTCGGCGATCGCCGTCGTCCCGAGTACCCGGCTGTCCCTGATCTCCCGCTTGTACGCCGGTGTCCAGCGGTGGTCGCCGACGCCGGCGCCGGCGAGATGGACGACGGCGTCGCAGCCCACCAGGCCCGCCACGTCGACGTACCGGCGCCGGGGATCCCACTCGACCTCGTCACCGGCCCGTGCGGGGCGTCGCACCAGGCGTACGACCTCGTGCCCGTCGGCCCGCAGCGAGCGCACCAGCGCCGCTCCGATGAGTCCGGATGCTCCGGTGACAGCGATACGGGAGTGCAGCATGGGGCCATCCTGCCGCAGAGGCCGCGGGCGCGCCTCGCCCGCCGGGCCGACGACCCCCGCACGGGTCATCCGAAGAGCAGCCGGAGGGCGACATCCCGGTAGTGCCGGACGTGCCGCAGGGCGCAGCCGGCCGCGGCCTCGACGTCCGCGGCGGTGATCGCCGCGCAGAGCAGCCGGTGCTCCTCCCACAGCGGTCCCGGGTCGTCGATCTGCTGGAACAGCCAGCGCAGCCGCCCCTCCAGGGACTCCAGGGTGGTGACGAGCAGTTCATTGCCCGACAGATCCACGATGTGATGGTGGAAGGCGGTGTTGGCCCGCGAAATGCGCTCCGGCCTGCCGGACAGGGTGGCCCGGCGGGCGGTCTCCAGCAGCGTTTCCAGCTCGCGCAGCTGATCGTCGGTGGCGCGCTCGGTGGCGCGCCGCACCGCCAGCACTTCGAGCGCCTCGCGCATGTCGAAGAGGTTCTCCACGTCCAGCCGGGAGAGCTGCTTGACGACGATCCTGCGCGGCGAGAGGGCCTGCAGGAACCCCTCGCCCAGCAGGATGCGGATCGCCTCGCGCACCGGAACGCGGGAGACTCCGAACTCCTCGGCCACGTCCCGCTCGACCAGCCGGTCGCCCGGTTTCAGCCGGCCCGTGATGATGCGGTCGCGCAGTCCGTCGCAGACCTGGTCGCGCAGCCAGACCGTGCCGGTCGGTGAACCGGCCGCCTCGCCCGGCGTGTTGGTGCCGCTCACATGTCCTCCGCGTATCGGTTCGCTCAAGGTATACCAAACGCTTGACGCCCAACCGGAACGGCTGCTTTCTTTGGTATACCAAAACGCGGAACGGCTCGGCCGGGACCGCTGCTCACCCTGTCCGATCAGCGATTCGAGGGTTTGCCATGACCAGTACGTTCCCCACACCGGCGGCCGGTGGGTCCACGCGCGCCACCGGCCTCAGGAGAAAGCGCTCCCCGGGTGAAGAGAACCGCCCGACCCGGGTGCGCTGGAAGATGTTCGTCCTACTGCTGGGCATCGTCGCGCTGAACTACATCGACCGCGGCTCCGTGTCCGTGGCGCTGCCACTGATCACCCATGACCTCGGCCTCTCCAAGGAGACGACCGGGTTCCTGCTCAGTGCCTTCTTCTGGACGTACGCGCTGATGCAGATACCCAGTGGCTGGCTCGCCGACCGCTTCGGTGCCCGCCGGATGGTCTCCGGGGCCTGCGTCGGCTGGGGCATCGCCCAGAGCCTGACGGCCGCCGCCGGGGGCGCGGGTTCGCTGCTCGGCTACCGGCTCCTCCTCGGCGCCGTCGAGGCCCCCGTGATGCCGGCCGGAGGCAAGCTCAACGCCCAGTGGCTGCCCGCCGAGGAGCGCGGCCGGGGCGCGGTGCTGCTGGACGGAGGTGCCCCGCTCGGCGCCGCGCTCGGCGGCATCGTGATCTCCGCGCTGATCGGCTGGACGGGCAGCTGGCGCATCAGCTTCGTCATCGCGGGCGTGCTCACCGTCGCCGCGGGCCTGTACGCCGGCTGGTACATCCGCAACACTCCCGCCGAGCACCCCGGCGTCAACGCGGCCGAAGCCGCGTACATCGAGAACGCGCACGCCCAGGAGGACGCGGCCGGGCCCGCCGACGAGCGCGGCGGCCTGCTGCCGTACCTGAAGTACCGCTCCTTCTGGGCCATGTGTCTGGGCTGGATGGGATTCAACGGCGTCTTCTACGGACTGCTCACCTGGGGCCCCCTCTACCTCTCCGAGGCCAAGGGGTTCAACATCTCGACCATCGGCTGGTCGACCCTGGTCATCTTCGGCGCCGGTTTCGTCGGCGAACTGACCGGCGGCTGGACCTCCGACCGCTGGAAGGCCAAGGGCGCCGGAGTCAACACCGTGATGCGCACCATGATGGGCATCGCCGGGACCGCCGTCGTCGCCGGGCTGCTCGGCGTGGTGCTGGTGCCCGACGCCATGACGGCGGTCGCGCTCCTCTCCGTCGTCCTCTTCTTCCTCCGCTGGGCCGGTCTGTACTGGTCGCTGCCGTCGATCCTGGCCGGACGGGCCAACGCCGGAGTCGTCGGCGGGGCCATGAACCTCTCCGGCAACATCGCCGGGATGATCACGCCGATCGTGGTCGGCTTCATCGTCGGCGGCACCGGTTCCTACACCTGGGCGCTGCTCTACTTCGTCGGCGCGGGCGTCCTGTTCACCGTGTCGTCCCTGACCATCGACTACAGCAGGAGGCTCGCCGTCCGATGACCACAACAACCCGCCCCGGACACCTCCGCATCGGGATGCTCACCCCGTCCTCCAACACCTGCCTGGAGCCCGTGACCTACGAGCTGCTGCACCGTACGGACCTGGCCACGGCCCACTTCGCCCGGGTGCCCGTCACCCGCATCGCCCTGGACCACGGCTCCGACGCGCAGTTCGACCCGGAGCCGATGCTCGCGGCCGCCCGGCAGCTCGCCGACGCGGACGTCGACGTCATCGCGTGGAACGGCACCTCGGGATCCTGGCTCGGCCCGGACCGGGACCGCGCACTGTGCGCCCGGATCACCGAGGAGATCGGCATCCCTGCCACCACCTCCACCCTCGCACTGCTCGACGCCTGCGCCGCATACGGCGTGACCCGGCTCGGGCTCGCCCTTCCGTACACCCCGGACGTCGCCGGGCGGATCGTCGCGCAGTACGCGAAGGAGGGCCTGGACTGCACGCTCGCCGAACCCTTCGGCATCAGCGACAACGAGGCCTTCGCCCGCATCCCGGAAGCGGATGTCGCCCGGCAGATCGAGGCGGCGGCCGACGACGCGCATGCGGTCGCGGTCGTCTGCACCAATGTGTACGGGGCGGGCGCGGCCCGCCGGCTCGAACCGGAGCTGGGCATCCCGGTGTTCGACAGTGTCGCCGCGACCCTGTGGAAGGCGCTCGCACTGGCCAGGACGGGGGTCCCCGTCCTGCCCGGCCACGGCGATCTGCTGCGTTCCGGCGCACTTCGCTCCCGCTTCCAGGACATCCTGCACACCCTGCTGGCGGCGACCGGCGCGGACCGCACCACGCTCCGGCTCGATCTGCCCGAACACGGACTGCGCGTCGATCTGACCGCTGCCGAGGCGCTGCGCGAGGGCGTGCGGTCCATCCGCCGTGACGCCTCCCTCGACCAGCGCCGGCTCAATACCGTCGAGTGGCTGGAGCAGCGGCGGATCCCCCTCGTACAGCCGCACTTCGACGCGGCCCCGCATCCGCCGCAGGCCCTCGTCGAGGTGTACGGCGTCCACGCCCAGATGCTCTCGCCCGTGGTTCGTGACCGGGCCATGACCGGCTGGATCTCCGTACACAGCAGGGACGAACGCGACTGGACCCCGCGGGACACCGCCGCGCTCCGGACCGCCACCGACCACGTGACCCAGCTCATCGACACCGACCGGAAGGCAACCGCCGCATGACCAAGGACATCAGGATCGCGCTCGGTGTGGACGTCGACGCCGTCGCCGGCTGGCTCGGCAGCTACGGCGGTGAGGACTCGCCCAACGACATCCAGCGCGGCGTCTTCGCCGGCGAGATCGGCACCCCGCGGCTGCTCAAGCTCTTCGACCGGTACGGGATACGGACCAGCTGGTTCATCCCCGGCCACTCCATCGAGACGTTCCCCGAGCAGACCCGTATGGTCGCCGAGGCGGGCCACGAGATCGGCGCCCACGGCTACTCGCACGAGAATCCGATCGCGATGAGCCCGCAGCAGGAGGAGGACGTCCTCGCCCGCTGTGTGGAGCTGATCGAGGAGTTCACCGGCCGCAAGCCGCGCGGCTATGTGGCGCCCTGGTGGGAGATGTCCCCGTACACCGCCGAACTCCTCCACAGGTACGGCTTCTCCTACGACCACAGTCAGAACTACCGCGACTTCACCCCCTTCTACGCCCGGGTCGGCGACAGCTGGACGAAGATCGACTTCACCAAGGAGGCCAAGGAGTGGATGAAGCCCCTGGTACATGGCCATGAGGTCGACCTGGTCGAGTTCTGCGGCAACTGGTACGTCGACGACCTGCCGCCCATGATGTTCAACAAGCACGCGCACAACAGCCAGGGCTATGTCAGCCCGCGTCAGCTGGAGCAGGACTGGCGCGACCAGTTCGACTGGGTCCACCGCGAGCTCGACTACGCGGTCCTGCCCATCACCCTGCACCCGGACGTCAGCGGTCGGCCGCAGGTGCTGCTGATGCTGGAGCGCTTCATCGAGTACGTCTCCGGGCACGAGGGCGTCAGCTTCTGCACCCTGGAGGACGCGGCCGACGACTTCCGCCGCCGGTTCCCGTTCGACTCGGCCGAGCGCCCCGCCGATATGCGCTGAGACGGAAACCGGGCTGACCGGGCAAGGTGCGGCGTGGCACAGTGGCACGCATGCCCGATATACACCAGCACCCGGTCAGCCCCGTCCGTTCCGTCCGCCCCGCGGTCCTCGCCGACGAAGCTGCTCTCGGCGAACTCGACCGTTCCACGTGGTCCACGCTGCACGCGGTCATGCCGAAGCCGCAGCCGCCGTACGCGCCGTTCTTCGACGACCGCCACAAGCCCGAGGAATTTCTCGTCGCCGAGGCGGAGAACGCGGCAGGGGAGGTGTCCATTGCCGGATACATCAGGCTGGTCCCGCCGACCCCGATGGCCTGCAACGCCCATGTCCGGCAGATACAGGGCCTCGCCGTGGCCGACCGGGCGCGCGGCCGCGGGGTCGCCAGGACCCTGCTGCGGGCCGCGTTCGCGGCCGCTCGGAGCGACGGGGCGAACCGGATGACGCTGCGGGTGCTCGGGCACAACGCGCCCGCGCGGGCCCTCTACGAGTCGGAGGGGTTCGTCGTCGAGGGCGTGCTGCCCGGGGAGTTCTACATCGGCGGACGTTACGTCGACGACGTCCAGATGGGCCGCTCGCTCGCCCTCTGACCGTTCGGTTCCTACTCAACCCGTGAACAGGCGCATGCCGCCCATGAGTTCGTGCAGACAGCGGACCGCCAGATCGGCGGGTGAGCCGGGCCCGCTCGTCGGCGCGTCCGTCTCCGCCCAAGCCTCCAGCGCTACCCGTACCGCGTCCGTGGCGGCCGCTGCGGCGAGCCGGACCTCCAGCGGGTCCGCCCCCTCGCCGGCCAGCCGGGTCAGCACCGGCAGCAGCCGTTCCTCCGAATCCTGATTGACCCGGTACCAGACGGCACGCAGTGCCGGGTCCGCCGCCGCCGCCCGCAGCAGCCCGCGCGTCCAGCCGAGCTGCTCGGCGGCGTCCGCGCCCGGCACCCGGAGCGCCTCGGTGACCGCCCGCTCCAGGACCACGGCGAGCGCGTCCCCCGGCTCGGCCGCTTCGAGCAGCGCCCGCCAGCGCTCGGCGCCGCCGGAGAGCAGCGGGCCCACCGCGTCCTGCTTGGAGCGGAAGTACCGGTAGAAGGTGCGCAGCGCCACGCCCGCCCGATGGGCGATGTCCTCCGCGGTGGTGCCCTCGGGCCCGCGCTCGGCGAAGAGCGCGGCGGCGGCGCGCGCGATGTCCAGCTGGGTCGCGGCCTTGCGTCGTTCGGTGAGGGACGGCTGGGACGGCCGACTCGGCTTGGGGCTCATTCCCAGGAGATTACCCCGGCAGGGGAGAGGTGTGCGCAAAATGACGTCATGGCAAAACGTGCCACTTAGGCGTACGGTGGACATCGGTCGAGGTGGATTCGAGAACCTTCGAGACCGTTTCGGCAGAGCTTCGAGAGAGCTTCGAGAACGCTTCGGGACAGCAGTCACCGGGATCGGGAGAGAACAGAAATGAACCGTTACGAAGGCCGTCGCGCACTCATCACCGGCGGTGGCTCCGGCATCGGACAGGCCACCGTTCACCGCCTCCTCGCCGAGGGCGGCCGCGTCGTCGCGGCCGATGTCAACGAGGACGGGCTGAAGGCCACGTACGGGACCGCCGTGGCGAACGGCACCGCCGACCGCCTCACCACCCTCGTCCTCGACATCTCGGACGAGTCCGCGGTCCGGGCGGGCGTCGCCTCCGCCGTGGCCACCCTCGGCGGCCTCGACGTGCTGGTCAACGCGGCCGGAATCCTGCGCTCCGAGCACACGCACAAGACGACGCTGGAGTTCTTCAACAAGATCCTCGCGGTCAACCTCACGGGTACGTTCCTGATGATCCGTGAGGCGATACCGGCCCTGCTGGCGGGCGACAAGCCGGCCGTCGTGAACTTCTCCTCCACCTCGGCGAGCTTCGCGCACCCCTACATGTCGGCGTACGCGGCGAGCAAGGGCGGCATCCAGTCGATGACGCACGCGCTGGCGAGCGAGTACAGCAAGCAGGGGCTGCGGTTCGTCGCCGTCGCGCCCGGCTCGATCTCCTCCGACATGACCAGCGGCAACGGCCCCGGGCTGCCCGCCGATGCTGACATGTCGCTCTTCGCGAAGCTGTCCCCGGCGCTCGGCGAGGGCTTCGCCAGCCCGGACACCGTCGCGGGCGTCGTCGCGATGCTCGGATCGCACGACGGGGCGTTCATCACGGGTACGGAGATCCGGATCGACGGCGGCACGCACTTCTGACGCGGTGACAGAACCCGCTTCCGCCTGATCCGGCGTGACGGCGTGACGGCGTGACGGCGTGACGGCCGGACGGCCTGACCCTGTGACGGCGTGACGGCAGGGCCCCGGCGGGTTCAGTCGGCGCCGAACCGCTCCCAGAGCGCCGGCAAGCGTTCCGCCAGGACCTCTTCGTCCTCGAGACTGAACGGGGTGCCCGCCGGCTCGGCGGTCTGGGGCGGCAGGCCGAGGTCCGGGGTGACCACGCCGGTGAGCTGTTCGTACGCCTCGTCGGCGGCGTAGCCGAGGTCCTCGGCCTCCCCGTCGACCTCCGGGTCGAAGTCGTCGAGGAGGTCGGCGAGGCCGTCCGGATCGTGCAGCGCGCCCTCGAAGACCTCCCGGCCCTGCCCGATCAGCCAGCAGCGGAAGAAGTCGAAGGCGTCGTCGCTCGCGCCGCCCAGCAGCACGGCGGCGGCGCCCCACAGATCCCAGCGGTATGCGCGGTTGTAACGGGCCTCGAAGTGCCTGGCGAAATCCAGCACGGCGTCGGGATCGAGCCGCACCAGCCGTTCGACGAGCAGATCGGCCTGGTCCTCGGGGTCGCCCTCGGCGGCCTCGCGGGTGCTGTCGACGATCTCCCAGAACTCCGTCTCGTCCATCACGGCTCAAGCATCGGCCTTGGCGGCGGGCGATGCACGCGGACGCGTCGAAAAGGACCCCTCAGCGATAGAGGTCGCGCAGGCGTTCGGCGGCCGCGGCGAACCGGGCCCGCAGAGCGGCCGGTTCGAGGACTTCCAACTCGGGTCCCAGGGCGAGCAGTTGGCTGTACGCGATATCGAGGGACTCGACCGGCAGAGTGACCGTCAGCCGCCCCCGCGTGTCGGCCGGTCCCGCAGCGTCCAGTGCGTCCTGGACCGCCGAACGGTCCAGTGCGTACGGCAGTCGGCGTACCCCCTCCTCCGACACCCGTACTGTCACCTCAGTGCGCAGGAGCGAGCGGGCGAACTGTGCGGCCCGCTCGTCCCAGAACCCCGGCAGATCGAACCGCTCGTCGCGCGCGAACCGCTCGTCCGACACCGCGACGGCCGAGAACCGGTCGATCCGGTACACCCGGAAGTCCTTCGCCACCCGGGCGCAGAGGTACCAGACCCCGGCCTTCAGGACGAGCCCGTACGGGGCCAGCTCCCGCTCCACCTCCTCGTCCCGGCCGCTGCGGCGGTAGCGGGCGTGGACGATCCGGTCGTCCCAGACCGCCTCCGCGACGGCCGGCAGCAGCTCGGGGGTGACCGGTTCCTGATACCAGCCGGGAGCGTCCAGGTGGAAGCGCCGGGCGGCACTTGCCGAGGCGTCCCGGAGGGACGGGAGCAGCGCCGCCGACACTTTGAGCCGGGCCGCGGACGCGGCGTCCTCCAGGCCCATCTCGCGCAGGGCGGAGGGCAGCCCGGAGAGGAAGAGTGCCTCGGCCTCGCTGCGGGCGAGCCCGGTGAGGCGCGTACGGTACCCGCCGACCAGCCGGTAGCCCCCGGCCCGGCCGCGGTCCGCGTACACCGGGACACCCGCCTCGGAGAGCGCCTGGGCGTCCCGGGTGACGGTCCGTTCGGACACCTCCAGCTCCTGGGCGAGCTCGGCGGCGGTCATGGCGGGACGGGACTGCAACAGCAGCACCATTTTGATGAGACGGGCAGCACGCATGCGGCCATTGTGGCCGGATGCGTGC
>NZ_JBHVFF010000167.1:0-12801 GCF_042801895.1 Streptomyces sp. NPDC057543
GAGGAGCAGCGGGTCAGCCCAGCATGTCCTCGATGAGGTCGGCGGCCCGCGAGGTACCGCCCTCCGCCCGCGCCTCGGCGCGGAGCGCCGCCGAGCGCCTGGCGACCTCCGGATCGGCGACCAGTTCGGTCAGGGCGGTCCGCAGGGCCTCCGCGGTGGCCTCGTCGGTGTCGATGCGGCGGGCCACGCCCAGCTGGACGAGCCGGTCGGCGTTCATGAACTGATCGGCGGCCTGGGGGACGGCGATCATCGGCGTGCCGGTGAACAGCCCTTCGCTGCTGCCGCCCATGCCCGCGTGGGTGACGAAGGCGTCGGCCTGTTCCAGGATCGCCAGCTGGGGCACCCAGGAGTGCACTTCCACATTGGCCGGGATGGCGCCGAGCTCCGCGGGGTCCGTGTACTTGCCGATCTGGAGCACGACGTGCCAGCCGGGCAGGTCGCCGTAGGCGGCCAGGCACTGGCGGTAGAACTCCGGCCGCTTCGTGAACGCCGACCCCAGCGAGACCAGCAGCACGTTCTCGGCATCGGCGGGACGCGTCCACTCCCCCGTGTCCGCCCGGGTGCCGAAACAGGGGCCGACGAAGGTGACCGTGCCGGTGTCGACCCGGTCGGCGTGCGGCTGCATCGCCTTCGGGATCAGCGCCAGGGACCGCGCTGGCGGCCCGCAGAAGGTCTCCACATCGCCGGTGGTCGCCCCGCAGTCGGCGAGCCAGCGGGTGAACCTGGCCAGGTAGGCGTCGGCGCCCGGCAGCTGCCACAGGGCCGCGGCGACCTCCTGGTCGTACCCCTCCCAGCCCACATAGGTCGGGGACAGCTGCAGGAGGGGGCGGTCCTGTGTCTCGCCGAGGACGCGCGCGGGGTAGGCACCGATGTCGTAGAGATACAGGTCCGCGGGGCCGCGGTCGTAGACGGCGCGCAGCTGCGGGAGCGCCTGGACCGCGTCGTCGAGGAAGACGCCCATCGCGCCGATGGGGTCCTCGGGCCAGTCGTTGTCGGCGACCGGCAGCACGGAGCTGTAGGGGACGAACTCGGCGCCGGTGGCCTCGATCAGCCCGGCCACCGCCGGGTCGTTGGCGTAGGTCACCCGGTGGCCCCGGGCCACCAGCTCCCGGATGACCTCGAGGCTGGGCAGGACGTGGCTGACGGCGGGGATACCGATCATCGCGACATGGGCACGGCGACGTGAGGTGCGACGTGACATGGAGGATCACTTCTTTTCAGATCTGCGGTGAATGGGACACAGTGATCCGGTGCGCCGGCCACGGGAGCGAAACACCGTGGGCGCACTCGGATGCGGCGGGACGGGGTGCGTGCCCCGCCCCTGTGTCAGCCGTAGATCTGATACATGAAGTACATGCCGGGGACCCTAACCCGTCCCCGTACGCACGCGCACGGGGTTTTCGGGATGCCCCACCGGTCCGCTCAGTCCTCCACGACCAGCGCCGGGGTCTCCTTGGTCAGCACCTCGCCGCGGAAGAACGACGGGCTGCGGCGCTGCATCACCAGCATCAGCACCACGCCGAGCAGCAGCAGACCGACACCGATCACGAACACCGAGCCGACCCCGAAGACCGACGAACCGGAGCCGTACGCGGGGTCCCACATGTCGTAGAGGGTCTTGCCGAAGACCGCGGTGAGCAGGATGCCGCCGACGACCGGGAAGAGGCCCTTGAAGACCAGGTCGCGGAGGGAGCGCGTCAGGTCGGCGCGGAAGTACCAGGCGCAGGCGAAGGCCGTCAGCGCGTAGTAGAAGCAGATCATGAGGCCGAGCGCGTAGATCGTGTCGACCAGGACGTGTTCGCTGACCAGGGTCATGACCGTGTAGAAGACACCGGTCGCCACGCCCGCCGTGACCGTGGCCTTCCCCGGGGTCCGGAACCGCGGGTGGACGCGGGCGTACGAGGCGGGCAGGGCCTCGTACGTGGACATCGCCAGGACCGTGCGGGCCACCGGGATGAAGGTGGTCTGCAGGCTGGCGGCGGCGGAGGCGAGCACGGCGATGAAGAGCAGGACGCCGAGGCCGGGGCCCATGACCGGGCCGGCGAGTGCGGCGAAGACGTTGTCGGAGGTGTCCGGGTTGGCGAGGCCGAGACCGGAGCTGCCGGAGCCGACCGCCATCTGGGCGGCGACACCGGTCGCCAGGTAGGAGCCGACGAGCACGACCATCGCGATGAGAGCGGCGCGCCCGGGGGTCTTCTCGCTGCCGATGGTCTCCTCGTTGGCGGTCAGACAGGTGTCCCAGCCCCAGAACATGAAGATCGACAGCGAGAGGCCCGCCGTGAACGCCGCGAACGACTGCACCGCGAACGGGTTCAGCCAGGACCAGGAGAAGTGCAGCGACGAGGTGAACTCCCCGCTGTGCGCCTTCTGCAGGGCCATCGCCACGAACAGTGCGAGCACGACGAGTTGAAGGCCCACCAGGGCGTACTGGATCCCCTTGGTGGCCGTCATGCCCCGGTAGCTGATCGCCGTGGCGACCGCGATCAGGATCAGACAGGTGAGGATGTGGACGGGCTTGCTGTCGTCCAGAGCGGCGATCGAACCACTGCCCGTGATCTCGCCCGCGAGAAGCCAGAAGTACGAGGTGGCGACGCCCGCCAGGTTCGACAGGACGATGATCGTCGCGATGACCAGGCCCCAGCCGCACATCCACCCGACACGCGGGCCGAATGCCTTCACCGTCCAGGTGAAGGAGGTTCCGCAGTCCGGCATGGCCTTGTTGAGTTCGCGGTACGCGAAGGCGACGAGCAGCATCGGCAGGAAGCCGGCCAGGAAGACGGCGGGCATCTGCACGCCGACCTCTCCCGCCGTGGAGCCGAGTGTGGAGGTGAGGCAGTAGACGGGGGCGACGGTGGAGATACCGATGACGGCGCTGCCCATCAGGCCGACGGAGTTTCCGCCGAGGCCCTTGCCACGTACTCCGCCGTCGGCCGGGGCGTCGCCCCGTACCGTCTCTCCGGCCTGCGGCCGAGCGTCCAGCTGTGTCATGAAAAGGACGTTAAGCGCTGCGATATCCACATCCGGAGGCTGAGACTCCACTCTCTCAGCCTTGAATTTCAGGTGTCAAAGTGCCCAAGCGGGAGTGAATTGAAGGCAATTAGCGACTAACAGCCCACTAACGAGAGGTCGATACTCGATCGCAGCACCGTACGGGAATCGCAGCACTGTCCGTTTTGTTGGGATTCAAAATTTTCCCGTGGGTGTCCGTTCAGCGGACACCCACGGGAACACGTACACCGCTCACCGGTTCAGCCCGGCCAGACGATCGCCTGGAGTTCGCTGTACGCGTGCAGGGCGTACGAGCCGACGTCGCGCCCGACACCGCTCTTCTTGAACCCGCCGAACGGGGCCTCCATGTTCCGCCCGATGGTGTTCACGCCGACCCCGCCGGCGCGCAGCCGCCGGGCCACCCGGAACGCGCGTGCCACGTCCGAGGACCAGACGTAGTCGATCAGCCCGTAGTCGCTGTCGTTGGCGAGTGCGATGCCCTCCTCCTCGTCGTCGAAGGGGACGACCACGACGACCGGGCCGAAGATCTCCTCGCGGACGACGCGCATGTCGTTGGTGCAGTCGGCGAGGAGGGTGGGCGCGACGTAGAAGCCCCGGTCGGGTCCGGCCGGGCGTTCGCCGCCCGTGACGGTCCTGGCCCCCTCCTTCCGTCCCAGCTCGATGTACGACTCGACGCGATCGCGGTGGGCGGCGGAGATGACCGGCCCGACGACCGTGCCCCTGAGCGTCGGATCACCCACCGTCAGATGGCCCGCGTACGCGGTGAGCCGTTCGATCAGGGCGTCGTGGGCCGCGCGCTGGACGAGGACGCGCGTCGGAGCCGTACAGATCTGGCCGCTGTAGAAGGAGAACGTGGTGCCGATGCCCGCCGCCGCGGAGTCGAGGTCCGCGTCGTCGAGGACGACGGCGGCACCCTTCCCACCCAGCTCCATCAGCTGCCGCTTCATGGAACGCCCGCACACCTCGGCGATGCGCTGCCCGACGGCGGTGGAACCGGTGAAGCTGACCATGTCGACGTCCGGCGAATCGACGGCCGCCTCCCCCACGTCCGGGCCCGACCCGGTGACGACGTTGACGACGCCCGCCGGGACACCGGCCTCTTCGAGCGCCTCGGCCATCCGGTAGACGGAGAGCGGGTCCTGCGGTGCGGGTTTCACGACGACCGTGTTGCCCATGGCGAGTGCGGGGGCGATCTTGCCGGCCGGGTTGGCCCAGGGGTTGTTGTACGAGGTGATGCAGGTGACGACACCGACCGGCTGGCGTACGGCCAGCGCCCCGAAGACTCCGGCCCGGCCCATCGGACCGGCCTCGTTGATCTGCGGTGCGACGGCTTCCTCGACCGGCTCCAGGGCGCCCTTCGCGTACCGGCGGAAGCGGGCGGCGCCGACGGCGACCTGCATGCCCCTGGCCGTCGCCGTGGTGGCGCCGCTCTCCGCCTGGGCGAGCGCGGCGTTGCCGGTGAGGTCGCGCTGCATCAGGTCGGCGGCCCGGTCGAGGATCGTGGCCCGCTCCTCGGGGCGGGTGCGGGACCAGGTGCCGAACGCCTCGCGGGCCGCGGATGCCGCCGCGTACACCTGCGTCCGGCTCGCCTCGGGGGCGAGGCCGACGACGTTTTCCGTCGCCGGGTTGATCACCTCGTAATGGCCGTGGTCCGGTTCGGTCCACTCGCCGCCGATGAAGAGGCGCTGGGGTGTGGTCACAGTGTGCTCACCGTCCGGGTGTCGCGGCCCGAGCGGAGCACCGTGCCGGGAACCGCGCCCGTCACCTTGTCGTCGCGCAGGGTCTCCACGCCGTTGACCCGGACCGACACGATGCCGATGGCCTTGGAGTCGAGGCGGGGACTGTCGCCGGGCAGATCGTGCACGAGGGTGGCGGGCCCGGCGTCGATGCGTTCGGGGTCGAAGAGGACGAGGTCGGCGTGGAAGCCCTCCTCGATCCTGCCGCGGTCACGAAGCCCGAAGAGGCGGGCGGGGTCGTCGGTGAGCATCTTGACGGCCTGTTCGAGGGGGAGGAGCTTGCGTCGGCGCAGGCAGTCGCCGAGGAAGCGGGTGGTGTACGGGGCGCCGCACATCCGGTCCAGGTGCGCGCCCGCGTCGGAGCCGCCGAGCATGACGTCCTCGTGTTCCCAGGTCTGCCGTCGCAGCGCCCAGGAATCGGGGTCGTTGTCGGTGGGCATGGGCCACAGCACCGTACGCAGGTCGTCGGCGGCGCAGATCTCGACGAGGCAGTGGAAGGGGTCCTGGCCGCGTTCGGCGGCGATGTCGCGGACGACGCGTCCGCCGAGTCCCTCGTTGGCCGCGCTGTACGTGTCCCCGATGACGTACCGGCCGAAGTCGGCGAGCCGGCGGAAGACGCCGGCCTCCTTGCTGTCGGCGCGGCGCAGCATCTCGGTGCGGGTGGCGG
Source organism: Streptomyces sp. NPDC057543 (assembly GCF_042801895.1). Taxonomy (NCBI): domain Bacteria; kingdom Bacillati; phylum Actinomycetota; class Actinomycetes; order Kitasatosporales; family Streptomycetaceae; genus Streptomyces; species Streptomyces sp. NPDC057543. The sequence continues at coordinate 5,413 of NZ_JBHVFF010000167.1, forward strand.
CGTCACGGAGCCGTTCGATGCGTTCGGGGACGGGGAGGGCGAGGATGTCGCCCCAGCCGGGGATGAGGTTGAGGGCGCAGAAGGTGCCGAGCGACATGTTCATGGGAGTGAGGATCGGCATGGTGAGGGCGACGATCCGGCCGCCGGCCCGCCGGGCGCGTTCGCTGGGGACGAGCTGGCGGGGTACGCGTTCGGGGACGGCGGCGTCGATGGTGAGGACGTTCCAGTTCAGCGGGCGTCCGGCGGTGGCGGTCATGTCGACGAGGAGGTCGATCTCCTCGTCGGAGAACTGGTCGAGGCAGCCCGCGACGATCGCTTCGAGCTGGGTTCCCTCGTGTTCGCCGACGGCGCGGGAGAGGGCGAGGAGCTCCTCGGGCAGCGCGTGCCGGGAGGCGACCGGTTGCCCGTCCCCGTCGGAGTGGGTGGCGGACTGGGTGGTGGAAAGGCCCCAGGCCCCGGCGTCCATGGCGTCGTGGAAGAGCTCCAGCATGGCGGCCATCTGCCCGGGTGTGGGCTGTCCGCCGATCGCGTCGGCGCCCATGACGTGTCGGCGCAGGGCGCAGTGGCCGACCATGAACCCGGCGTTGACGGCGATCCGTCCTTCGAGGGCGTCGAGGTATTCGCGGAAGCTGGACCAGGTCCAGTCGACGCCCTCCTCCAGGGCCTTGAGGGCCATGCCCTCGACCCGCGCCATCATGCGGCGGGTGTAGTCGGCGTCCTCGGGGCGTTCGGGGTGGAGCGGGGCGAGCGTGAATCCGCAGTTGCCCCCGGCGACGGTGGTGACGCCGTGGTTCATGGACGGGGTGGCGTACGGGTCCCAGAAGAGCTGGGCGTCGTAGTGGGTGTGCGGGTCGACGAAGCCGGGGGCGAGAACGAGTCCGGTGGCGTCCTCGGTGGTGACGGCCTCCTCGGTGAGCGTGCCCGGTTCGGCGATGACGGCGATGCGCCCGTCGCGGAGGCCGATGTCGGCGGGGTACGAGGGTCCGCCGGTGCCGTCCACGACGGTCGCTCCGCGGATGAGGTGGTCGAGCATGACGGGGTTCCCTTCTGTGGTGTGTGCGCGGCCGGGGTGCGCACGGCCGCGTCGCGCACCCCGGCCCCACGGAGCGGCGGTCCGGGAAGACGCCGCTGGTCGGGGGAATCAAGCGTCTCCGGCGTTTGAGGAGCGGAGGTCGGGGGCGCAGCCCCGGGTTACGGGAAGGGGCGGGTAGGGGAACAGGCCCGCCCGCAGGCGCACCCACCGGCGCCGCCCGCACCCGGCCGCCCGCCCACGCCCCTCCCAACGCCCCCTAGGCCCCCCGGAACCGCGAGGTCCGATGCACCGGATCCGTATCGATCTCCGGAATCACGTGCTCCCCGATCAGCCTGATCGAGTTCAGCGTGTCCTCACGGCTCATCCCCACCGGCAGCCCGAAGCTCAGCTGATCCGCCCCCGCCTGCTCCCACCGCTTGCACTGCCGCAGCACCTCGTCGGGATCGCCGCAGATCATCAGCTCCTCGGCGATCAGGAGCTCGATGATCTCCTCGGAGTACTCCGGCAGCAGCTCGGGCCACTCCGGTATGCCCTCGGGCCGGGGGAACGTGTCGTGGTAGCGGAACAGCAGCGACTGCAGGTAGTTCAGCCCGCCGCCCACCGCGATCTCGACGGCCTTCGCGTGCGTCTCGGCGCAGATCGCCGTGGAGGTGACCATGACGTTGTCGTTGACGAAGTCCCCGACGGGTTCGGCATCCTTGACCGCCGTCTTGTAGGACTCGACGACCCACTCCATGTCGGAGACCTTCTGCACGCTGAAGCCCAGCACGCCGAGCCCCTTCTTCCCCGCCATCGCGTACGAGGACGGCGAACCTGCCGCGTACCACATCGCCGGGTGCGACTTCCCGTACGGCTTGGGCAGGATCTTGCGCGGCGGCAGGGACCAGTGCTTGCCCTGGAAGCCGGCGTACTCGTCCTGGAGCCACATCTTGGGGAACTCGGCGATGGTCTCTTCCCAGAGTTCCTTGGTGTGGTTCATGTCGGTGATGCCCGGCATGAAGCCCAGGATCTCGTGGCTGCCGGCCCCGCGCCCGGAGCCGAATTCGAAGCGGCCCTCGGAGAGGTGGTCGAGCATGGCGACCTTCTCGGCCACCTTCACCGGGTGGTTGACGGGGGCGAGCGGGTTGAAGATCCCGGACCCGAGGTGGATGCGGTCCGTGGCGTGCGCGAGGTAGCCCAGGTACACATCGTTGGCCGAGAGATGCGAGTACTCCTCCAGGAAGTGATGCTCGGAGGCCCAGGCGTACTTGAAGCCGGACTTGTCCGCCTGGATGACGTACTCGGTCTCCTCGATCAGCGCCTTGTGCTCTGCCCCGGGGTCGGTCCTGGCCCGCGCGGCGGGCACGTACCCCTGTACAAAGAGCCCGAATTCCAAGGGGGTTCACCGTCCTCAATCGTTTCTGACGCTTCGTCAGTTCGTGATGCGTCCGACTGTTCCACCGGCCCCCGCACCCGTCAATACCTGACGCACCGTCAGACAGGACCAGGGGGCCCTTCAGAACAGGCTGACGCCCGCCAGCCAGCCCCCGTCGATGACGAACGGCTGCCCGGTGATGTACGAGGAGTCGTCCGAGGTCAGGAAGAGCGCCAGCGCCGCCACCTCCTCCGGCCGCCCGATCCGCCCCAGCGGTACGAGCTTGCGGTACAGCTCGGCCACCGCCGCCCTGGACTCCTCCGGGTCCGCGGTCGGGTCCAGCGCCGCCGGGTTGGTCATCGCGGTGTCCACGGCCCCGGGGCACAGCGCGTTGACCCGTATCTTCTTTGCCGCCAGCTCCACCGCCGCCACCTTGGTCAGCCCGAGCACCGCGTGCTTGGTGGCGGCGTACGCGCCCACGAACGCCATGCCCGTGAGCCCCGTGTACGAGGCCGTGTTGACGATGGTCCCGCCGCCCGCGGCCTCGATCTCGGGCGCGACGTTCTTGATCCCGAGGAACGCGCCCACCTGGTTGACCTGCACCACCTGCTGGAACTCCTCCAGCGGCGTGGCCACCAGCTCGTTGAACCGGAGGATCCCCGCGTTGTTGACCAGCCCGTCGATGCCCCCGAAGGCGTCCTTCGCCGCGGCGACGGCGGCCCGCCAGTCCTCCTCCCGGCTCACATCCAGATGGACGAACCGGGCGGCGTCCTCCCCCCGCTCCTCCCTCAGCCCCTTGGCCAGCGCCTCACCCTGCTCGTCGAGCACATCGGCGATCACCACCCGCGCACCCTGTGCCGCGAAGAGCCGCGCCTCCTGCTCGCCCTGCCCGCGCGCCGCACCGCTGATCAGCACGGTGCGCCCGTCCAGCTTGCCCATGACCTGACTCCTACCTGTCGAGATGGGGTGCGACCTCGGCGGCGAACGCCGCCATCTGGTCGGTCAGTTCGCTACGGCTCCGGCTGCGGAACCGCACCTGGATCTGGTGAACGCCCATGGCCCCGTAAGCGCGCAGCGACTCGGCGAGGACCTCCGGCATTCCGGCGAGGGTGCGCCGCCCCACGGACCACTCCGGCTCACCGACGTACAGCGGCTCGGTGATCGCGCCGATGACGATCGGGTCCTCGATCCCGGCCGCCTCGCGCAGCTCCTTCAGCCGGGCGATCTGCGCGGGCAGCTTCTCCCGCGGATCGCCCTGCGGCAGCCAGCCGTCGCCCCGCACCGCGGCCCGGCGCACGGCGGCGGGCGAGGAGCCGCCCACCCAGACAGGCACCCGCTCCTGGGCCGGTCGCGGCAGCTGCCCGAGCCCGGCGAAGGAGAACCGTTCCCCCGCGAACTCGGGGTACTCCTCGGGCCCCAGCGCCGCCTTCAGCGCGTCGATGGTCTCGTCGAGGACCCCACCCCGGCCGTCGAAGTCCGCCCCGAGCGCCTGGAACTCCTCCGGTACGTGCCCGGCCCCGACGCCGAGGATCAGCCGGCCGCCGCAGAGGTGGTCGAGGGTGGCGTACTGCTTGGCGGTGGCCAGCGGGTGCCGCAGGCCGACGACGGCGACATGGCTCATCAGCAGGACGCGCTCGGTGATCCCGGCGAGAAAGGAGAGCGTGGCCACCGGGTCGTACCAGACGGTACCCATGACCCCGGCGAGCCGCCGCGGGATCGCGACGTGGTCGCAGCTCGCCAGGTAGGCGAAGCCGGTACGGTCCGCGGTGCGGGCGATCTCGGCGAGATCGGCGGGGGTGGCCACGGCCTCCCACCCCTCGGCATAGATGGTGCTCTGGGACTGGACCGGGAGCTGCATCCCGTACGGCAGCGGCCCGGTGAGCGGTATCGGCACCGAACGGCCTCCTTCCCGTCTGAATCTGACGTACCGTCACTTGACGGCGCGGGGGCCATCGTCGTACCTGACGTCGCATCAGACAAGGGGCGGGAGCGGGCGCCCGGTGCGCCGCGGCAGGAGGCAACCGCCGCCGTCCCCTCCGCCCGCCGCGTGTCCCGGACATGTCCCGGACGCCGGAGCCCCTCGCCGGCGCCGCCGAATGCTGCCACGTTGCAGTCGACACGAACACCGATCAGGAGGCAGCCGACATGTCCGACCAGAACCGGGCCCGGTACACGAGGGCCGCCATGGCCCTGGCACTGACCGCCGCGGCGGTCACGATCAACGCCTCGGCCGTGACCGCGGCAACCGCACTGCCCGCCGCCACATGCAGCCAGGCGGCGCCCACGGCCGCCGAGAACCCGTACAGCACGGTGCACACCGCGCTCGACGCGGCGCCGCTGCGCATGGCTCCGTACGAGAAGTGCACCCGGCTGCAGACATACACGGCCGGAAGCACGATCCGGGTGTCCTGCTACATCGTCAACGACCACGGCAACACGTGGTCATACGTCCGCGGGGCCGGCTGGGTCTGGGACAACCACCTGTCCGGAGGCGGATCCCCGCACCCCTGCGTCTTCTGACGGCACGGCCGCACCCGGTGGGGGAGCCGGGTGCGGTCTCCCCCGGAGATCCCGGAGATCCCGGACATGCCGGGGCCGGGAAGAGCGGACGTCCACTTCGATGCCTCGGCTTTCACTCGATGGGTGACACGCGGGGTCCGGACGGATGGGCAGGATCACCAGGCCTGAACCGCCCGCGGCCAGGCAGTTCCTCGTCCACGCAAAGAGAAGGAGCACGTCTTGAAGCGCATGGGACTTCTGTCCGCCCGCACACTGATCACCGCAGCCGCATCGGTCCTGCTGATGGCCGGTAGCGCGCAGGCCGCCGCACCGGCGAAGTACGCGACGCACGCGGAGGCCACCGCCGTGCTCAAGAAGGCGGGAGTGACCTCGACGTCCAGCGGAAACTGCTCCGACTGGAACAAGAAGTCGTGCACGTCGTTCACCCGGATCAACAAGGCGTCCGTCGCCGGTGTCATCGCCTTCAAGAAGGCCAGCGGCTGCAAGGTGATCATCACCGGAGGAACCGAGGCGGGCCACGCCTCCGGTACGTACAGCCATCGCAACGGATACAAGACGGACATCTCCACCAAGGTTGCGTGTGTCAACACCTACATCACGCGCAAGTTCGCCAAGGCGGGGAAGCGCAGCGACGGCGCCGCCCTGTACAAGTCCCCGGCGGGAAACGTGTACGCGAACGAGGGCAGCCACTGGGACGTCACGCACTACAACAGCAAGGCGTAGCACTCCACGCCCTGACATGAAGTGACGCGACGTCCGTCCGTCTGACATCGCCAGGCGGACGGACGTCGCCGCGCACCGCGTCGATACGGGCGACGTCGCCGACTCGCCGTACGGGTCGCCGCATGAGGAGCGAAGGGTGCGAGGCGCGGCCGGATCCCGGCGAGCGTCAACAGACCTGGCCTGTGCGTTGTCGCCGGTACGGGTGCGGCCGCTCAGCAGTTCGGGATCACGGTTCCGTTGTTGTCCCGGGCCTCGTCATTGCCCCAGCGGGACAGGTAGTACGCCGAGACGTACGCGCCGCGCCCGTTCTTGCCCGCGTACACCGTGTCCAGGTCCGTCTTCAGCCACCAGTGGTTGTAGCTGGAGCCCGAACCGACCTGGGCGCCCCACACCTTGCAGTAGACGTAGTTCGTGCCGGCGTTCAGCACGCCCTGGGCATCGGCCGTGTTGGGTGCCGCGTAGCCCGTGGCGTTGGCGAAGGTGTCGACCCAGTACTTACCGCCTCCGCCGCCACCGCAGCCGTTGTCGCTGGTCAGGTACTTGCTGTAGTAAGAGCCCGGGTACGGGGCCAACGACTGCCCGTTGATCGCGATGGTCTGGCCCACGCCGTTGTACAGCTGCTCGTAGTGGATGTGGGCGCCGCTGCTGTTGCCGGTGGAACCGGTGATGCCGATCTGCTGGCCCTGGGAGACGGAGGCACCGTCGGCGACGGAGTACGAGGCGAGGTGGAAGTAGTACGTCTGCCAGCCGCCGCCGTGATCGATGGCGATGTAGTTGCCCGCACCGCTGGGCTGGGAGTAACGGTGGGCGGTCCCGCCGGACGAGGCGAGGACCGCGGTCCCGGCCGTGGCGCCGCCATCGGTGCGGACGAAGTCGAGGGCCGATCTGACCTCAGCCGAGTGGTGGCTGTAGGTCCAGGTCTGGCCGCAGGGGAACGGCGCCTTGAAGTTCGGGGCCGCGGCGGCGGGGGTCGCGGTGAGCAGCCCCGCGACGAGGGCCACCAGGCCCAGCAGGGCAATACGTATCGAGCGCATGCGCGGTCATCCTCCGAGTCGATTCCGAGTGGAGCACCGAGGTACGGGGGGAGCCTTCCGGGTTGAACGGACCTAAGAGTGCCGGAAGTTCGATTGCCCCGTAAGACCTGTGGAGCTCGGCGGAAACGACATGGAGCTGCCGCAGCAGAAGACCCTTCATCTGCTGCGGCAGCGACCACGGGAGCTGCCTCGAACCCTAAGTGGGTTCCTGGCGATTCCCCTTCGAACTAGTCACTTCACGAACTGGCGGGGATGCAGACCGCGTAAGACTGGACGGTCTCCGGGGTGGCACCGTTGTTGTACGCGGAGACGTGCCAGGTGTTGGTCGGGGTGTCCGGGTAGCTCGCGGTCCAGGTGATGTCGTTGTTCTGCAGCTGGTTCACGGCACCTCCCCCGGTCAGCACAGTCCCGGCAGGGCACACAGCAATGATGTCCTGGACGCTGCCGCCGGCGGGAATGAGCGTGGCGGCGCTGGTCGCCGTCTGAGACGGGCCGACAGGTCCCGTCGCGCCGGTGGCGCCGGTCGGACCGGCCGGACCGGTCGCACCATCGGCACCGTTGGTGCCGGCCGCACCCGTCGGACCCACAGGACCCGTCGCACCAGTCGCACCATCAGCACCATTGGTACCAGCCGCACCCGTCGGACCCACAGGACCCGTCGCACCAGTCGCACCATCAGCACCATTGGTACCAGCCGCACCCGTCGGACCCACAGGACCCGTCGC
>NZ_JBHVFF010000167.1:12900-18890 GCF_042801895.1 Streptomyces sp. NPDC057543
AGCCGCACCCGTCGGACCCACAGGACCCGTCGCACCAGTCGCACCATCAGCACCATTGGTACCGGCCGCACCCGTCGGACCCACAGGACCCGTCGCACCAGTCGCACCATCAGCACCATTGGTACCGGCCGCACCCGTCGGACCCGTCGCACCATCAGCACCATTGGTACCGGCCGCACCCGTCGGACCCATCGGACCCGTCGCACCATCAGCACCATCAGCACCGTTGGTACCAGCCGCACCCGTCGGACCCATCGGACCCGTCGCACCATCAGCACCATTGGTACCGGCCGCACCCGTCGGACCCATCGGACCCGTCGCACCATCAGCACCATTGGTACCGGCCGCACCCGTCGGACCCGTCGCACCATCAGCACCATCAGCACCGTTGGTACCAGCCGCACCCGCGGCACCGGTCGGACCCATAGGCCCAGTCGCACCGGTTGCACCATCAGCACCGTTGGTACCAGCCGCACCCGTCGGCCCCATCGGACCGGTGGCGCCATTGGCACCGGACGCACCCGTGGCACCGGTCACGCCCTGCAGACCCGTCGCACCCGTCGGACCGGTCGCACCGGTCGGACCGTGAGCACCGACCGCACCGGATGCACCCGTGGCACCGGTCGCGCCCTGAAGACCCGTGGCGCCGGTCGGACCCATCGGGCCGGTCGCACCGGTGGCGCCATTGGCACCGTTGCCACCCGTCGGACCCATGGGACCGGTCACGCCTTGCAGACCCGTCGCACCGGTCGGACCCATCGGGCCGGTCGCACCGGTGGCGCCATTGGCACCGTTGCCACCCGTCGGACCCATGGGACCGGTCACGCCCTGCAGACCCGTCGCACCGGTCGGACCCATCGGACCGGTGGCGCCATTGGCACCGGACGCACCCGTGGCACCGGTCACGCCCTGCAGACCCGTCGCACCGGTCGGACCCATCGGACCGGTCGTGCCGTGGGCACCCGTCGGGCCCGTCGGACCCATGGGCCCCGTGGGTCCCATCGGACCGGTGGGACCGGATCCCGGGTAGTCGTCACAGAACGGCACGGTGGTCTGCGTCGAGATGTAGCGGGCGCTCATCCAGCCGCTGCCGTTGGACAGCAAGTACCACAGCGAGTTTCCGTTGACATTCTGGCCGTTCACCTGGCAGGCGATGGACACTGTGCCGCCGGACGGCACGCTGCCCACGATCTGCGACTGGGTGGTGGGACCGCTGCGGATGTTCTGAGAGGCCTGGGAGGTGACCGTCCCGGACACACTGGCCGCCACCCGGCTGGCCATCACTCGGTTGGCCGCCTGCGAACCCGTGGGGTTCGGCGCACCGTGAGCAACGTCCATGGGGCACAGTGCCAGGGTCATTCCCAGCGACATGGCGCCAAGAGTTGAACGGGACAGGATGTCCCAGCTTCTCGATTTGTGCATCTTGATTCCTTACCGGATCTGCTTGGATCGGAGCCTGGACTGTGGCAGCCGCAGCGAGTCAATGGCATATGCGCCACGCCGGTTATCTACCGTCTGGATGCAGACCGCTCCCCTTGCGAGTGAGAAGAGCTTCGGCCATCTGCCCCTGTTTGCGGCCTGGTTAAGCCGGTTGAGCATTTCGACCCGATGTCCGGACCGACTGCAGCCCACCCGCCGCACCAATTGACCTTCAGACATTGCTTCATTGAGCAGGATTGGCAGACGTATATGAAAAAACCGGGATCCGGAAAAGGCCCGGGAAATGCCCCGCCCGGTGACGACGGCTGCGGCCTGTGTGGTCACTTCCGGTAAAGCGCCTCGATCTTCTTCTCGAAGTCCCGCGCGATCGCGGCGCGCTTCAGTTTCAGTGAGGGGGTCAGGTGGCCGCTCTCCTCGGTGAAGTCCACGAGCAGCACGGTGAATTTACGGATCGATTCGGCACGCGAGGCGAGCCGGCTCGCCTCGTCGACCGCGCATCAGGCCGTCCAGCGCGGCGGTGAGCAGTTGCTGGTTGGAGACCTGTGGTACGGGCCGTCGGAGCGCGCGAACGGGGTGCGGCTGCCGCCGATCACCGCGACCCTGCGGGGTTGCGGGAGTGCGAGGGGCATCATCTCGGCCAACTCATCTCGACCAGCTCCTGACTCTTCAGTAATCTTACTTTGGAGTAAATTCGGCGCCGAGCAAGGAGTCTGAACAATGGCCGACCGCTGTCTGCACTTCACCGGCACAGCACCCGGCCGGTTCCTGACCCGGCGGCTCGGCCTCCCGCAGTCCGCCCCATTGCGCCGTTGGTCGCTGGAGACCCGGTCGCTGGACGGGCCGCTGCTCCACCTCACCGCCGGGGACTCCGCCGTTACGGAGGAGCTGGGCGCGCTGCTCGCGGAAACCGGGCTGGAGGTCGGGCGCGCCGGACGTCCTGCGGGGATCGTGGTCGACGCGACGGCGTCCATCGCCGGTATCGCGGGCAACACCGGCCGGACGAACTACGCGGCGAGCAAGGCGGGCATCATCGGCCTGGTCCACTCGCTCGCTCCGCGTACGGCCGCCGACCACGGTGTCACGGTCAACGCGGTGGCCCCGGGCTTCATCGAGACGAAGACGACCGCGTCCGTTCCCCTCTTCATCCGGGAGGCGGGGCGCCGGATGAACTCCCTTGCGCAGGATGGTCTGCCGGTCGATGTCGCCGAGACCATCGCCTGGTTCGCCCAGCCCTCGTCGACGGCCGTCAACGGCCAGATCGTGCGGGTCTGCGGCCAGAGCCTGCTGGGTGCGTGACCCCCATACCGAATCTGAACGTGACACTCGTACGGGCAGCTGTCACATCCCCGTTCAAGAGGGCCGGCCGCCCGGGCGCCGCCGTACCCTCCGGCCGGGCGGTCCTCCCGGCCGCGCCGATCGCACCGGCCCGCCTCGCCTCGTACCGCCGCGTCTGCGGCTTCTCCGAGGCGGGCGCGCTGCCGCTCACGTACCCGCATGTGCTGGGCTTCCCGCTCACCATGCGGCTGATGACGGCCAGGGGGTTCCCGCTGCCGGTCGTCGGGCTCGTCCACACCTGGATCGAGATCGCCCGCCACCGGGCCCTGCGCCCGGCCGATCCGCTCGAACTCACGGTGTACGCCGACGGGTCGACCCCTCACCGACGCGGCACCGAGGTCACGATGGTCACCGAGGCGCGGCTGGCGGGCGAGCTGGTCTGGGAGTCCCGCAGCGGCTATCTCTCCCGGCACGCGACGCGCGCGGCCGTCACCACGGGGGTCCCGGCGCCGGACCCGAGCCCGGTGCCCGAGCTTCCCGCCGTCGCCGAGTGGCGGCTCCCCGGTGATCTGGGGCGCCGTTACGGTGCCGCGTCGGGCGACCGCAACCCCATCCACCTGTATCCGCTCGCCGCCCGGCTCTTCGGCTTTCCCCGGGCCATCGCCCACGGCATGTGGACCGTCGCCCGCTGTCTGGCCGAGGCACCGCGGCCCGATGAAGTCCGGTGGGTTCGGGCCGACTTCAGGTTCCCCGTCCTGCTGCCCGCCACCGTCACCTACGCGGCGGACCCCACCGGCTTCCAGCTGCGCGGCGCGGACCGCGTCCACCTCACCGGGACGACACTCAGGTCGCCCGGTCCCCGGCCCGGTTCGGCGGCTGCCACGGACGACCGTTCATAAGGTTCTCCAGCCCCGCCCAGGAGAAGTTCATCAGGGTGGCCGCGGCCTCCTTCGCCGAGACGCCCGGGGTCTCGTTCGCCCACCCGGCGAGCGATTCCGCGGCCCCCACGAGCGCCTGCGCCAGCCCCGACACATCGCGGTCGGGGAGCGCCGGATCGTGGTGTGCCTCGCGTGCCGCGGCCCCGATCAGACCTGTCACGAACGCAACGATCTCGTCCCGCATCGCCATGACCTCGGCGGCGAAGGGCTCCCCGTGCGTGCGCGCCTGGCGGTGCAGCACCGACCAGCCGTCCGGGTGCTCCGCCGTGTGCGTGAAGAACGCGCGCAGCCCGGACCACAGTTGCCGGTCGGCCGGAAGTCCCGGCTCCGCCCCCGCCCGTACCGCGTCGACCAGCGCTTTCGCCTCGCGCCGGATGCAGGCGGTGAAAAGCTCTTCCTTGGAGTTGAGGTACAGATACACCAGTGGCTTGGACACCCCGGCCAGCCCGGCGATCTCGTCCATCGACGCGGCACGGTATCCGCGCTGTCCGAAGGTCCGCACGGCGGCGTCCATCATCTGCTGCTCACGCACGGCACGCGGCATCCGTCTGCTCTTCACAGCACCCACGTCGGCTTCCTCCCACCCCGCTGTGCCACTCCCCGGTAAGAGTACGGCGCGGGTCCCCTCGGCGTCGTACGGAGCAAGGGCGGCCCGGTTCGGATGGCCGGTCGCGGCCCGGGCCCGCTCAGCAGTGCCCGGGGGAAGTCGTCGCGCACGCGGCACGGTGCGCACATGCCACTGCCGACAATCGGACGCGCCTGCTGCGCCACGGCGACCACGGGGCTCGCGAACCCCGTGATGATGAGGGCGCGATCGAGGCGACCGTGCTGCCGGTCAGCCACGCACGCCGCCGCGCAATCGGACCGAGAGAGGACCGGGTCCTGTGTTCAGGACTCTTTCACTGCTCCTTCCGGAACCGAATCAAGTGAAGCCACGACGAAGCGTGTTCACGCTTCCGTCGGTTCATCGGATCTCGGCCCGGTTCCCTCGACGGCCGAGCGGATCCGTTTAACGCATTGACCTACCGGCCGCGCCCGGTCGGGTGCCCGCACCTTGGTGCATCCGGGCTGTTCCGGCGTGCCGCAATCGCGCCGCCCGGCCCCGTACGTAAGGTCACGCGCACCTGTCCGCCGGGAATTGGTGTTGCTATGAAACCGTCCATCTGCCTATGCATGATCGTCAAGAACGAGGCCGCCGTCATCGAACGCTGCCTCGCCTCCGTCCGCGACCTGATCGACACCTGGGTGATCTCCGACACCGGATCGACCGACGGAACCCAGCAGCTGATCCGCAACGCACTCGACGGCCTCCCCGGCAAACTCCACGAGGAGCCCTGGGTCGACTTCGGCCACAATCGAACCCTGAACATCAAGCGCGCCCACGGCAAGGCCGACTTTCTGCTGCTCCTCGACGCCGACCTGGTGATCCGCCGGGAGGGCCCACTGCCCCCGCTGAACGCCGACTCGTACATGCTCCGGCACGAAGGCGCCACCGAATACCGGATCAAGCGTCTGGTCCGCGGCGACCTGCCCTGGCGGTACGTGGGCGTCACCCATGAGTACCTCACCGCCGACCAGCGTGACGACCAGCGGAATCTCGACGCCCTCGTCATCGAGGACTACGCCGACGGCGGCTCGCGGCACGACAAGTTCGAACGTGACGCCCGGCTGCTCGGCGCCGAGCTGAAGCGCGACCCCTCCAACACCCGTACGGTCTTCTACCTGGCACAGACCATGCGCGACATGGGCAACATCGCCAAGGCGGCCGCCCTGTACGAACGCCGCGCGCAGATGGGCGGCTGGGACGAAGAGGTGTACTACTCGCTTCTGCAGGCCGGAATCCTCAAGGCCGAGGCCGGCGACTGGCCGGCCGCAATGGACATCCTCTCTCGCGCCTGGGAATCACGCCCGAACCGGCTCGAAGCCTGCTACGAACTGGCCTCCCGGCTGCGCCGCCTCGGCCGCTACCGCGCCGCGCACGCGTTCGTCTGCGCGGCGCTCGACCGGGAAGCGCCGCCGGACGACCTGCTGTTCGTCCAGCCGTGGGTGTACCGCTGGGGCCTGCTCTTCGAGTTCTCGATCACCGCCTACTGGGTCGGCGACTACGCGGGCTCGCTCCGCGCCTGCGACCGCCTGCTGGCGATGCCGGACCTGCCCGACGCCTTTCGCGAGCAGACGCGCATCAACCGGGACTTCGCCGAGCAGCGGCAGGCCGCCCGGAACGCGTCGTCGGTCTTTCGCCAGGCCGGGTCGACGGCCTCGCCCGTCGGGGCGGCGCGGTAGACACGCGCCCCGACCAGTACACGACAGGAGCGCCCCCGGTCCGTGCTTACGGAC
>NZ_JBHVFF010000168.1:0-18869 GCF_042801895.1 Streptomyces sp. NPDC057543
ATCTACCGCCACCTGGGCAAGAACCTGGCGCCAGCCACACCGTAGGCGCGTCTCCTTGGCGACCTTGAGCACTACCGAGTCGACCGCATGCGCCAGGATCGCTACCTTCCGTTACTGCTCCTGACCAGGCCGGACAGATCCGGACTGTCCCGGCCGCCCTCATGCATTGCCCGGCAAAGCGATGCCACGCAACGCTTCTCTCACCGCACCGCGCCGACCCGGCAATTCCCTGCGCATGCGTCACCCCGCGTCCGCAGGTACCGGCTCGCTGCCCCCGGCGGTGCGAACAGACACGGCTGCCCGCCGCCGTTTTCCGGCCGCATCCGCACCCCGTGACGACCAGACCATTCGAGGAGAAGATTCGTGAACACCGCGCCACACCAGGCGCTGGCCGCCCTTGGACTCGACTGGGCGGCGTAGGAGCCGGAGCATGCCGGGCGGGTCGTCGCGTGACCGACGACCGACCTTGGCCAACCCGATGGGGAGGGGGGACGCGCCTGGTGCCCGGACCCGGTCAGTCCAGCTCGTGCTCGGGGCCTCCGAAGTCGGGGCTGGTGAAGTCCGGGCTGGCGAATGTCGGGCGGGGGCCCGCCGCCGGGCCGTCGTCCGGGCTGGTGAAGTCCGGCCGGCTGTAGCCGAGCTGCGGGATGCGGTTCGCCGAACGATGCGGTGTGCGCGGCGCGGGGCCGGCGCCGGGGTCGGCGAGCGCGTCCCGCAGGAACGGCAGGATGCCCCGTTCCAGCAGGGCGAACCGCCAGGCCTCTCTGGCGTGTGCCACGCCCTCAGGTAGATCCTCGTCCTGCTCCTCGGCTGCCAGTGACGTCGAACCGTCGCGCAGGGCGGTGATGAGGAGACCGACGACGGCGACGGGGATGGCTGCCGCAGTGACTGCCGCGAAGGACCAGCCCGCGCCCACCATGGTGCTCGCGAACGATGGCGGCGGATTGAGCATCTTCAGGAGGTAGCCGACCAACAGGAAAATCACCGCGGCTGTGCCTGCCAGCACCGGCACCAGGACGGTGATGACGGCGAGCGCACCGGCTCCGGCCGCCTCCGGGGCCGGTGTCTCGCGTCTGGCCCGCCGCGCGCGATCGGGCGTGCGGCCGGCCAGACTCTGCTCGGACGTACGCGGTGTCCGCGTCCCCGCCGCCTTCGGTGCCTCTGGGCGTACGCGTAGCCCAAGCAGCGCTGCCAGCAGACGACGGCCGAAGGACATCCCGGCCCACCGCCGCGGAACGACTCCGTCGCTGATACGGCGGCCGCCGGGTTGTCCGGCACCCAGCACGGCAGCGCCGAACCGATGGCCCAGACCTGTCGAGGCATGGTGGCCGGTGGCCCGGGTGCCGGAGCCGGGGAAGGCGGAGAAGCCAGAGGTGGACGCCGAGCGCGAGGACGAGGACACCATGCCTGAAGACTCGTACGGGGATGCCGAGCTGCGGTGTTCCTCGCGGACCCTTACGTAGTGGTCGTACTCGGTGGCGGCTGTCGCGGTGATCAGCGCCGTGGCGTCCAGCGCCATAGTGCGCAGCTGCGCCAGGGTGAGCCGTTCTCCGGCTGCGGCCAGATCCGGTCGTTCGTGGGCATGACGCAGTGCGTCGTCGAGGATCCGCTCGTACTCGGGGCGGTCTTCGTTCAGCAGGTGCGGAGCGCTGTTCACAGCCCCTCCTCCCCGAGCGCCGGCCCCTGCCGCAATCGTGGCGCGCCTCGACCATCGAGGCCAGACCCGGTTCCGTCGGACGGGTCCGCGGGGAAGGGAGTGTCCCTGGTGCCTGTGAGATCCGGGAGTTGTGTTCGGTCCGCGGGGAGCTCGCCGGATGCGGGCTCCGGCGTACGAGCGTCCGCGACCGTGGCGGGCCGCCCAGACGAAGACATCGGCCGCGCAGGGGACGGCGGCCTTCCTGCAGGGCCAGAGGGCTGGGCCGGATGATCCGCAAAGGGCGCGGATGGCTGCGCCACTCGGGGCGGGGGAAAGTCCATGGCGCCCGAGTCGTCCGCACCGCCCGCACCCACGGCGTTGTCAGCCGCAGTCGAGGGCAACTCGGCTTCCGCGGCCGCCCCAACCGGCTGCCGTTCGCCCGTCACCGCCTCGTTCACCGTCTGGATGCGGCCGAGTTGGGTGAGCAGCATGGGCGCCGATATTCCGACGACGAGGGCGGCGTACCCACCGCTGATCTGTCCTGTGGTCCCGAACAGCACTGCGGCCCCGGCGCCCATCACGCTGTGCACAACGGCCGCGACGGTGTCGACGGCGGGGTCGAAGTATGCAGGGAACTGCGGAGCTACGCCCTGTGCCGTCCCTGCCGCGGCTAACTGCCGGTGAGTGCGGCGGTCAGCCTGCCAGGATACGAATCGGGTGTACAGGTCCAGGGCCCCTCGCAGCAGACCACCCGCCGCCCCCAAAAGGATCAACGTCGGGACGTCCACGGTCTCCCCTGGGTAACGGCGCTGCCACCTGGTCGCGAGCTTCCGGTCACGGGATGAGCGTAAAGCCGCCCGCCCGTCACGGGGAAGGGCTCGCTCGTAGAGGAGAGCGTGCTCGCGTACGTGGAGCCCGGGGTGGCTTTGTTCACGAGTTTGGTTTCTCGTGAACATCAACCCGCCAGTCCCACCGGTCCGGGACAGGGCGGTCTGCTTCCCGAAACCCGCCTCTCATCGTGCGAAGTGCCGGACATCCGGCCCGACGCGCGAGGGGAGGCCCGACGACGCTGGTCCCCCTCAGGACGCTGTGCGCGCCCCGGTCCGCGACCATGCTGGACCGGCCGGTGGGGCAATGGCTGTCCAACCTCCGAGGCCCGACCGGGAGGACGCCCGCATCGGTCCCGGGCGGCACGGCATGGGCCGGGCTCTACCGAAAGACAGAGTGCTGGATCGGTCCTGAGGCCCACGCCCGCGCGCCCGTGGCGACCAATACTGGATGGCGTGCCCCTCATCAGCTGTTTCCGTCGTTCCGCCCGCCCCGTGCCGGACACCCCAGCGCGTCCGGGAGGGGTTGGCCGGGACGTCGTGGAGACGGCCGGTGTGGCCCTCGCCGCCTTGTGTCTGTTCGTGGTCGCCCAGCGGCTGTGGAATCTGCCGCACCCCGTTTTCCAGCTGTGCGTGGTTGCGGTCGCCGTGGTGACCTTCCCGTTGCGGCGGCGCTGGCCCGAGGCCGTGCTCCTGGTCCTCGCCGTGCTTGCCGGGGCGGCGACCGTTGTCGGCCCGGTGATGGCGGCCACCGCGTACACAGTGGCGCTCGACACGGCCCTGCCGCGCCACCGGGTCCGGCTGCTGGGCGGCGCGAGCCTACTGATCATTGCATCCGGGACCGCGACCGGCCCCTCGTGCGGCCCCGGCTCGGCCATTTACGGCCTGGAGCTCGGGTTGGTTCTGGCGGCAACCGCCGTGGTCGTGCCCGGCTTGGTCGGTACGGTGTACGGGCAGCAGGCCCGGCTGCTGCGGGCGCTACGCGAACGCGGCAACGCGGCCGAGCAAGCCCGCCGGTTCGCCGACAGCGAGGCCCGCACCCACGAGCGGTCCCGGATCGCCGCCGAGATGCACGACCTGGTAGGCCACCGGCTCAGTCTCATCTCGCTGCACGCCGGCGGTCTGGAACTCGCCCTCGACCAGGCCGCGCCGGAGCTGCGCGAGGAGGCCGTCCTGGTACGGCGGACCACCCGGGACGCGATGCGCGAACTGAGGCAGGCGCTCGGGGTCCTCGGCCCGCTCGATCGGGACACCGGCCCGAACGCGCTCACCGACGCCACCGGCACCCGGGCCGACGTCGAGGCACTGGTCGCGAAGTCCCGCGACGGCGGGATCGCCGTACGGCTGGAATGGAGCGGCCCCGACCTCTACGCATGCCCAGCGCGGGTGCGGCGCGCAGTGCACCGGGTGGTGCGGGAGGCCCTGACGAACGTGCACCGGTACGCATCGGCCGCCCATGTCACCGTGCGGGTCGAGCATGACGACCGGACCGTGCGGGTGACGGTCCGCAACGGCGCGTCACCCGCACCGTCCGGCACACCGTCCGAGACCGGGACGGGGCGCGGCCTGACGGGCCTGCGCGAGCGGGTCGAACTGCTCGGCGGCACCTTTGAGGCCGGTGCCCTGCCGCCCGGCGGGTTCCAGGTGGTCGCGGACATCCCGGCGCAACCGGACGACGCGGTCGCCTCGAAGCCGTCCGGGGGCGGCGCGGAGGCCTCCCCGTCGGCCTCGATCGACGATGGGGCGGCGCTGTCGCGTGAGCCGCGGACGGCCGGGGCGCTCACGCTCGCCCTCGGGGCGGTGGCGCTGTGGGTGCTGATGACGCTCGCGATCGCCCTGGTGTACGCCCAGCCGAGGCACTTGGACCGGCCTGTGGAGCCGCGTCTGGGTATGACGTACCAGGAGTTGAAGGGGGTCTTCGACAGCCCCGCCATGCGTGCTGCGGCCACCGGGCACGAACCGCCTCGGCCCACCGGCACGGTGGGCTGCGTCTACCCGCGCGCCGGCAGCGGCCCCCGGCTCGGTGCCTTCGTCGTCACCCGCTACTGCTTCAACGCTTCACAACGTCTCATCTCCATCGACCGTTTCACCGTCCCGTCTGTACGGGACACTTCGCCCTGGGAGACTCCATGACCGAGCCCACTCGGCCGATCCGTGTCCTGCTCGTCGACGATGAGGCAATGATTCGGCACGGGGTGCGGTTGATTCTGCGGCACGCCGACGGCATCGACGTGGTCGCCGAAGCCGCTGACGGACACCGGGCGGTGGAGGAGGCTGCCGCGCACCGCCCGGATGTGGCGTTGGTGGACATTCGGATGCCCGGGTGCGACGGGCTGGCCGCGATCCGGCCGCTGCTCGCGCTCGATCCGGCGCCGCGCGTGATGATGCTGACGACCTTCGGCGACGAGGAGAACGTGCTGCGGGCGCTGCGGGACGGCGCCTCGGGGTTCCTGCTGAAGGACGAGGGGCCGCAGGAACTGATCAGCGCGGTCCGGGCAGCGGCGGCCGGTGACGCGGTGCTCTCCCCCGGGGTCACCGGAGCGGTGATTGCCCGGATGCTGTGCGGCGGCATCTCGGACGCCGACGGCCCGGCCCCGCAGGACGAGCGGATCGCTCGGCTGACCGGGCGTGAGCGGGAGGTGCTGGCGATGCTGGGTGAGGGGTTGTCGAACCAGGGCATCGCGGAGCGGCTGGTCATCGGCATCGGCACGGTGAAGACGCACGTGAGTGCGGTCCTGGAGAAGACCGGATCGACGAGCCGGGTGCAGGCGGCCCTCCTGGCGCATCGCGCTGGCCTGCGCCCCTGACCCCGGACCATTCCGCGTACCCGCGTGGCCCACATGAGGGACTCATTCGGTGGGCCAGGTGCGCCGTCCACGTCCCCGGAGCCCCGGCCGTGCCGCCCGTCGTAGGTCCGGCCAACACCGCGGGTCCGGCCAAAGGCAGAGATGAGTCGGTGAAGGTCTGTCGAAGGGCAGGGACGGGCAGCTCGTCTCTGCCCTTCGATGGACCGCAACTACCGCCTCTGGGGCGATGTTTGTGCAGGTGAGAGCTTTGAGGATGGGAATGCCCCTCTGGCCCGCGGGATGCTCGCGGGCCGTCGTTCCCCAGGTGGAGTCCTCATGTCGCAGATGTTCGTTTCCCCCGGTACCCCCGTCACCGAGTCGGCCGCCCGTGCCACGGGCCTGACCAAGGTGTACGGGAGGGGCGAGACTCAGGTCACCGCATTGGACTCGGTGTCCGTGGAGTTCGCGCGGGCACGGTTCACCGCGGTCATGGGTCCGTCGGGATCCGGCAAGTCGACGCTGATGCACTGCATGGCGGGCCTTGACCCGGTCACCTCGGGTTCCGCCCGGATCGGCGGCGTCGAACTGGCCATGCTGAACGACCGTCAGCTCACTCAGCTGCGGCGAGAGAAGGTCGGCTTCGTCTTCCAGGGCTTCAACCTGCTGCCCACCCTGACGGCGCTGGAGAACATGACGCTGCCGCTGCGCCTCGCCGGTCGGCAGCCCGACACCGCATGGCTGGACACCATCGTCGCAACTGTGGGGCTGGCCGGGCGCCTCGCGCACCGTCCGGCCCAGCTCTCCGGCGGCCAGCAGCAGCGCGTTGCCGTTGCCCGCGCCCTGGTGTCCCGTCCGGAGATTGTGTTCGCCGACGAGCCGACCGGCAACCTCGACTCGCGTGCCGGCGCGGAGGTGCTGGGCTTCCTGCGTGATTCGGTGCGGGAACTGGGACAGACCGTGGTGATGGTGACCCACGACCCGGTCGCAGCCGCGCACGCCGACCGCGTGGTCTTCCTCGCCGACGGCCGGCTCGTGGACGAGCTGCACACCCCGACCGCCGACGCCGTGCTCAACCGGATGCTCGCGTTCGAGGCCCAGGGCCGCCGCACCCGCTGACCGCCCCCACCAGCCCGCCGTTTCCCTCCCATACTGTCGAAAGCCCACCATGCTGCGAACAGCCCTGCGTAACGTTCTCGCGCACAAGGCCCGTCTGATCATGACCGTGCTCGCGGTCTGTCTCGGTGTCGCGTTCATCTCCGGCTCCCTGGTCTTCGCTGACTCCACCACCGCCGCCTACCGCGCCGCCATGTCCAAGAACTACGCGGACATCGCCGTGAGCGTGAGTCCGAAATCCGCTCCGGGCGCCTCCATCGACGAGCAGTACGGGGCCCTGGACGACGCCCTGGTGCGCAAGCTGTCCGCCATTGCTGGCGTCGCCTCCGTCCGCCCGATGGCCAACGGGTCGGTCACCCTGGCCGCCAAGGACGGCACACCGATGCGAGCCGACAACATGATGGGCCGTTTCGGCGTCGCCTACGTTCCGGGTTCCGACGGCACAGACAGCCGCTACCCGCTCACGTCGGGCCGCGCCCCTCGCGACAGTGGTGAGGTCGCGCTGGACCGCGGGACCGCGGCGGCCGCCGGCTACTCCCTCGGTGACACCGTGACCCTCGCCACGGACGGGCCGGTCCTCGAACTACGTCTGGTGGGCCTGGTGTCCACCAAGGACAGCCGGGTGAACGCCGGCGGCACCCTGGCGGTGTTCGACAAGACCACCGCCCAGAAGCTGTTCGCCACCCTGGGGCACTACGACGGGATCGACCTGACCGCCGCACCGGGCACCGACCAGTTCGAGCTGGCCAACCGGGTCAGTGCCGTGCTGCCGACCGGCCGCGCCGAGGCCACCACCGGTATCGCCCAGGCAAATCAGCAGTCCGTTTTCATCGCGGGCAAGACCAAGAGCTATGACCGCCTTCCGATGCTCTTCGCCGTGGTCTCGCTGTTCATCGGCACGTTCCTCATCATCAACACCTTCACCATGCTCGTGGCACGCCGTACCCGCGAGATCGCGTTGCTGCGGGCGATCGGCGCCACCCGCCGTCAGGTGGTCCACTCGGTCCTTGCCGAGGCGGCCCTGGTCGGTCTCGCCGCGTCCGTTCTCGGGTTCGTGCTGGGTCTGGGGGTGGCCACGGTGCTGCCGAACGCACTGGACACGTCCGCTGACCTGCTGCCCAGTGGGCCGCTGGTGATCGGCCCGGCTGCGATCCTCGCCTCGCTCGTCGTGGGTGTCGGCGTCACCGTGCTCGCCGCCTGGCTGCCGTCGCGCCGCGCGGCGCGGATCGCTCCCATCGAGGCGATGCGCACGGCCGGGCAGCCGCCGTCCGTCGTGGTCTCCCGCGTCCGCGGCGCGGTCGGCCTGGTCATGGTCGTTCTGGGCGCGGGGCTGCTGTTCTCGCTGAGCGACGCGACGAGTGCCACCGGCGCCAACCAGCAGACGGCGATGTTCGGTTGTGGCATTTTCGTGGCCGGTCAGATCGTGCTGGCCCCGCTGCTCGCTGGCCCGGTGATCCGCCTGATCGGCCGGCTCACCACCGGCTTCGGCGTCGTGGGCGACCTCGCCCGTGAGAACACCCTGCGCGATCCGCGTCGTACTGCCGCCACCGCCGTCGCCCTGATGATCAGTACGGCGCTGGTCTCCGGTCTCGCCGTCGTCAACCATTCCACGAACCAGGCCCTGGATGTCCAGGCCGCCGCCGGACTGAGCGCCGACTACGTCATCAGCACCCGCAACACCACCACCGCCGTCGACTCCGCCGCCGTCCAGCGGGTCGCCGACGTGCCCGGGGTGCGGACCGTCTCCGCCGTGGCGGACTCCACCATCTCCGCCGGCCCCCTCGTCAAGACGGTCTCCGGGGTCGACCCGAAGACCGTCGACGACGTGATGAAGCTCCACTTCCTCAGCGGCTCCGCCAAGGACCTCGGCCCCGGCAAGCTCGCCGTCTCCCACAGCTTCGCCCGCGACCACCACGTCACCACCGGCGAGCAGATAAAGGCGAGCATCGGCCCCGGAACCGGCGACCGCGACGAGCCCTACACCGTCGTCGGCGTCTACCAGGACAACCCCACCGCCCACGACGTCCTCGGCTACCGCGCCGACGTGCAGAAGCACGGCTACCTGCGCGATTCCGTGCAGCGCATCCTGGTCCGCACCACCGACGGCACGGTCTCCAACGACCTGGAGAAGCACCTGCGCGCCGCCGTGAGCGACAGCCCGCTGCTGAAGGTCCAAAACCGCGCCCAGCTCGTCCAGGAACAGGCCGGCGTCGCCGGCGACCTGATGACCCTGATGTTCGGACTGCTCGCCATCGGCATACTGATCTCCACGCTCGGCATGATCAACACCCTCGCCATGTCAGTCTCGGAGCGCACCCGTGAGATCGGCGTCCTGCGCGCCATCGGCATGGACCGCTCCGGCATCCGACGCATGATCCGCCTGGAGGCCATCTACGTCGCCGCCTTCGGCACCCTGCTCGGGCTGGCCGCCGGACTCTTCGGGGCGTGGAAGGTCAGCGGGCTGGCCAACGGCGCAATCCCCCAGTACTCCTTCTCCCTCCCCTGGCCCACCCTCGCCCTCGTGGTCCTGCTCTCCCTCGCCGTCGGCACGGTCGCCGCCACCCTGCCCGCCCGACGGGCCGCCGCACTCAGCCCGCTCGAAGCGGTCACACAGGCGTAGGGAAGCGGCCTGCACTCGACACCTCCACCGCAAACGTGCCGGAGGGGCGACACCCCGTCGCTCCTCCGGCGTGTTTTGACCGGTCGGTGCACAGATGAACGTCAACAGCGCGACGAGACGACGGCGGGCCTGGGCACGGCCGCCGAAGATGCAAGGTAAGCCTGCACGACTGAAGGCCCTCCACTCTCCGTAGAGGGGATCAATCATGACCTCGGACCAAGACACGATGTGGCGTCAATGCACCTCGACGACGAGGTCATGGCCGCTCTGGAGGAAGCGGCCCTCGAACAGGAGGCGGCGGTCCGGCAAAAAGGGGAACACCCGAGGAACAGAACGGGCAGACCAGCGAAGGTGACCCCGCCCGGGCCGAGCGCCGGCGCGTCCGGCGACAACGCAAGGCCCGGCTCGGGGCCGCCCTGCTCGGCAGATCCCGCGGCGGACTGACCAGCAAAATCCACCTCGCCAAGGCGCTGCTGGCGTGTCGAACGCACGCCAATGATCGCTGCCACCCGGCCGAAGTCACTGCTTCACGAAGCAAGGTCCGGCAGGTTCAACCCGTCAGTGCAACACCTGATCATTTGGGTGTTGTTTCTGCTGGTGGGAGAGTTCTCTGGCTCGGTTGAGGCGGCCTGGCCCATCAGGCGTCATCCGCAGCTCACACTCCCGCTGCCTGAGCACACGGCCGGCATCGGCGAGCCGCCACACCCGGTGCGCATCCTTCGGGAAGGCGACCTGGCGGCCATCGTCAGCAGGTGCCTTCGCTTGGAGCGCGCACGCTTCGTGTCATAGCTGTGACGTTGGTAGAGGCCCTCTTTACGAGGGTGTTGATCTCGCAACCATCGACCGTCACCCGTGACACTCCGGTTTCGTGTCGCGCTGTACGTAGTGACCCCGGGCGGCGTCAGGTGCCTGCACTCCTGGGGAGGCTCGGGGGCGCCAACGTGCAGGGGCAGGCCACTCCCGAGGCTGCTATGTCGTGTCAAGCCGCTTGAGTGAGATTCTCGGCGCTCTCAAGTCGGTTCCGGTCGGCGTGTTCGAGGACCTTGAAGATCTGTCGACAGACCACAACCGCGTCGGCCCGGAGGATCGTCAGGGCCGTGTCGACGCCGAGCTCGCCGGCGCGGGCCATGAACGGCGGCCACCGGGCGTGGCTCACCCCCGCCCCTCCACCACCCCCGACTCCCAGGCCCAAGCCGCGATCTCCACGCGGTTGCGAGCGGACAGCTTCGTCTGCACATTTCCGAGGTGGGTCTTCACTGTCCCTCCCCTCGTAGCGTGGAGTCCGTGATTGCAGGGGAAGTTGAGGTTCATGGGAACCGACAAGCGGACGTACGATGCCGAGTTCCGTCAATCCGGATTCCACCGATGAGGAGTGAAGCGCTTGCTCTGTCGGGACCATGAACCCGGGTCATCTCTGGTCGTATCCGCCACGTCGCCGACAGGCGCTCCGATAGCGCGGAGGGGTGTGGGTCCGGCCCGCGATGCCGCATGCCCACGTCTTCATGGCACCGTTGCCGTCGCAGCGGCCCGCATGATGTGTCTCCGGCCGTGATTCTCAGAGTGAAATTCATGGGTGCATGACGATCTTTCCCACGTGCCTCCTGCGGGCGAGTTCCTCCTGCGCCTGAGCGGCCTGGTCCAGGGGAAACGTCGCGGCGACGACGGGCTGAATCTCGGCCTTACGAGCCAGGTCCACGAGGAGGCCGAAGTGCGTGGGCGTGTGCATCGCGGAGCCGATCACCTGCGCGTTGTGCAGGTAGAGACGGCGCACGTCGAAAGTCACGTCGTAGCCGCCGAGTGCGCCGGCGACGACCCACCGACCGCCTTCGCGCAGCAGCGGCAGTCCCTCGCCCACCAGGTCCCCGGCGACGACGTCGAGTGCGACGTCGATGCCGTCCGGGGCAGCAGCGCGGATCTGCTCGGCGATGTCCCCTGCTCGGTCGACGACTTCGTGTGCGCCCGCCTCGCGCACCGCTTCGATCTTGGATCCGCTGCTGAGGGCAAGCACCCTCGCACCGCGCGCACGGGCGATCTGCACCAGCGCGAGACCGACGCCGCCGGACGCTCCCGAGACCAGGACGGTCTCTCCCTCCCGCAGCCGACCCCGCTCGATCATGCCCACGGCCGTGCCGTAGGCGGTCGGCAGCGTCGCGAGCTGATCGTCCGTGAGGGGGGATTCGGTCACGTCGTGCACCCGCACCGCCAGTGCGGTCACGTACTCGGCATAACCGCCGTCGCGTTCGCTCCCCATCAGGCCCACCGGGTTCGCATCCGGCCCTTCGGTGTCGTAGATCGCCGGGTCGACGACCACTCGGCGACCGACGAGGTTCTTGTCCACGTCGGCACCGACTGCCACGACGCGGCCTGCCACGTCGGCGCCCTGGATGCGCGGGAAGCCGATCGGCCCTCGCCAGCCCGACAGCGCCTCCGGGTCGCCAGGCCGACCGTAGGCACCTTCTCGGGTCCACAGGTCGGTGTTGTTCAGCGCCACTGCGGCGACCTGGACCAGCACCTCTCCCGCCTGCGGCGCAGGCACGGCCACCTCTGCCAGCTCGAGAACCTCCAGCCCCCCGTGCTCTGCGAACCGCACCGCGCGCATGGTCTGGGATGCACCCTCCATTTGAACTCCCTCTAGGTATACTGATCTGTGAACACCTTCTACCGTACACCGATCAGTGAAGAGGCACGTGATGCGGGAAGCGCAACCCATGTCACCGGCCGGCCGCCGCATCGTGGCGGCAGCCGAGGAGCTGTTCTACAACCGTGGCATCACAGCGGTCGGCGTGGATCTGATCGCTGAGCACTCCGGCGTGACCAAGCGGACCCTGTACAACCAGTTCGGTTCGAAAGACCACCTCGTGGCGACCTACCTCGATGAACGTGACCGGCGCTGGCGGTCACTTGTCCTCGCTGCCGTCGGCGCCTGCGACGACCCCGTCGAGACCGTCACCGCACCCTTCGACGCCCTGCGAACCTGGAGCGAGAGCAACACCCGCGGATGCGCGTTCATCAACGCGCTGGCCGAACTCGCGGACCCTTCGCACCCCGCGTACCGCATCGCCACGAACCAGAAGCTCTGGCTGATGAACCTGTTCGAGGAACTCGCCACCGCGGCGGGCTGCCCGAACCCCACCCTCCTCGCCACTCAGCTCCTCACGCTGC
Organism: Streptomyces sp. NPDC057543; assembly: GCF_042801895.1. NCBI lineage: Bacteria > Bacillati > Actinomycetota > Actinomycetes > Kitasatosporales > Streptomycetaceae > Streptomyces > Streptomyces sp. NPDC057543. The sequence continues at coordinate 12,145 of NZ_JBHVFF010000168.1, forward strand.
ACGAAGGCGCCCTCGCTACGCAGCCCCTCCCGCTCGACACCCTCTCCGGAAGCACCGACCTGGCACGAGCCCTGGTCCGAGCCAGCACACCAGACCCCCATTGATCCGGCTGCGTCCCACTCGATCCCTCACGATCCGAAGTGGTTACAGTAGGCGTTCGCCGCACCGCTCACCCGCCCGGCGTCCCCAGGCAACCACGTCATCCCAGCGAAGGAGGGAACGGGGGTGGAGGCCGGCGGTGTGTGAACCGTGACGCGGACCCGGCCGGGCCGTTGGGCCTGGACGACTGCGTTGACTGAGCGCGCTAAGGCACGGCGGAGGAAGCGCGCGACGTTTCTCCGGCCGATTCGTGAGCTGCCCGGGGTGGTGCACTGTGGAGACGTGGGCCGCAGCGAACGGTTTAGGGATCTGCGGGAGTCATGGCGGCCGGGCCGTAGACGCGAAGGGCGTCCAGCTGAGACCGCTGCTGGTCATCGCACCCGCGCTCACCGCCTCATTCGCCGGCCCATTGCTGACCGGGACGTTCGGCCTTCTGACCGTGTGTGAAGGAGCGTCTTCGTTGGCCAGTTGAGCGAGCCCGCAACCTGCGGGTTCTCGAGTGTCCGGCGAGATGGGCGCGTGATGGCCGCAGCTCTTGACGTGCCGGTGGGTGCCGCCGCGGTCCCCTCGGTCGGCGGGAGGCGTCAGGTGGTGGGGTCCGCCGTGTCCACGGGACCTCGGGGGGAGGTGCGGGGTGACCGCAGCTGGTCGTGGAGGGCCGCGAAGGCCGTGCACGTGATGGGGAGGGTCACGGCCGCGGTGACCAGGATGCCGACGATGACGGGGGCGAGGATGCCCGCGTAGTAGGCGGCGAAGAAGTTCACGGTGGCCTGTTCGAGGATGGCTCGCACGAGGGGGCGCAGCGGCAGCGCGAGCTGCACCGCCAACCGGAGCACGCCGGCGGTGAGCGCGGCCAGCGGGAGCGCGAGGGCGAGGATGCGAATTCCTCCGGCGCGTGTCCACGTCAGCGACCAGGAACGGCGCAGGGCTGCGCGGGGGCCGAGGCCGTCGGCTGCGGCGGCCGGGGCGAGGGCCAGCGCGAGGCGCAGCAGCACGGCGGCGAACGCGGCCACCGCCGGGGAGGCCGCGACGAGTGTGTGGGGCCACGATCCGCGTTCCAGAAGCTGCTCGTCTGTGTCGAGATGGAGGCCGGTGAGGCTGTTCGCCACGGCACCGACGAGCAGCGGCAGGGGCCATACGACCAGGCCGCGCAGCGTGTACACGGCGAGCATCGGTCGCAGCCGCGCGGGGATCACGGCACGTGACCAGTCCCCTTGCGAGGGCTCGTGCGACCTCGCTGCAACCGCCCGCGAGCACACAGTCTGCAGGGCCGCGCTGCCGGTGCCGAGGAGAAGCAGGAAGAGCGGGAGCGTGCAGAGGGCGACCAGCGCCAGGTCGGTGTGGTCGTGCAGGTAGGGGTCCTCGACGTGGTGGTACCAGATGCGTTGGTTCCGCATACGGGTGAAGACGGGCCAGGCGAGCGCGAATATCGCGGCCGTCATCAGCAGCCCGGCCAGTCCGGACAGGCCGACGAAGCGTACCGTCGCACCTGCCAGAGCGCCCCGGTACCGCCGCAGGACGGCGAATGTCGTGGCGGCCAAGCCGTGTTGCGGGCTACCGCTCGTCGGTGGCACCGTGCGGTCGTGCTGTGTGGGCATGGGGACGAGCCTTCTTTACGTTCCGGGTCCGTTCCCGGAAAGGACGCTGGGCGGACCGGGCGTGGTTCTCGGGACGTGCCCGGCCTTGGCGGCACTGCCGGAGGTCCACGAAGACAAGCGGGTTCGGGGCTGGAGCGGCCGGGGCGCCGCCGGTGGACGCCGGCCCGGTACGGGCGGTTGAAGGGGCAGACGCTGGAGCGGGCAGCGGAGCCGCGGCGGACGGCGGGGTCGTCGGCGGCCGTGATCTCCCTGCGGAAGATCACGTTCGCGGCTCCCTCCGCGCCCATCACGGCGATCTCGTCGGCCAGGCCAGCGCCAGGTAGGTCCCGATCGACCGGGAGTCCATCACTATGTATGCCCCTCCGTACGCCTTCCGCAGCACGACGGAGATCCTGGGCACGGTGGCGTTGCAGTATGCGTAGAGCAGCTTTGCCCCGTGCCTGATCACACCGCCGTGTTCCTGGTCCACACCCGGCAGGAAGCCAGGCACATCCACGAGCGTGACCAGCGGGATATTGAACGAGTCGAGCCGCCTTTTCGGAGGCACCAATGTCAAGCACGCCGGCCGTGCTTGACGGCTGGTTGGCGACGATACCGACCACCCGGCCGCCGAGCCGCGCCAGAGCGCACACAACGTTGGCCGCCCATGCTTCGTGCAGCTCCAGGTGCTCGGTCATGCCGGTCAGTTCGGCGACCTCGGCGGAGTCGCGGAGGGTGCCGTCCTGGTCCAGGGAGCGAAGTCGCCAGGTCACCTGTCGGGACGCGGCCGGCGCGCAGGCCCGGGAGCGTCGGGGGAGAGGCGAGGGTGCGAGGACCGATCACCAACGCACGGAGGCCCCGCATGGTTGAACCGATCCCGCTGCACCTCTCTCCGGAGCGACTGGAGCGCCTGGAGCAGCTCATCGACGCGGTCCGGCTGCGAGCGGCGCTGTATCCGTCCCCGAAGCCGCCGCCGGTCCGGCGCCCCTCCAGGCAGTACCCCCGGCGGCTGGCCGAACCCGTGGCGGTCCGTGCGATGTGCCGGTTTGATGTCGGTGGGTTGGTGTCAGTGACGGCATGTCAGGTCAGGGTGTTTCCGCTGGTGGGGTGTTGAGGTAGGGCGTGGTCACTGACGTGGGGCGGTGCATGCGAGGGGTGCGGCTGTCATGGAGTGGTACACCCCGCCCCGTGCCGCTGTCTCGGGAACGGTACTTCTGATCCCCCGGTGCCCGTGCGGCGGCACCGTGATGGGTGTTGGTGTCCGCGGCGGAAGGTTATTCGGTGGGGGAGCCGAGTGCGTGGGGTGAGGTCGCGTCGGGGTTGAGCAGATCGAGTCGACTCCCCGCTCGCCGGTGATGTCGACGCCCTCACCGAGCACGCGAACTCTGGCGAGGAAGGCCCGGTGGACCCGGCGCCCGGCCGCGTCGATGCCGTTGGCGAACTGTCGCAGGACCTCGCGCCGCTCGGCTACGAGGTGGTCGCCGCACAGCCACGCCGACCACACCCGGTCCGGCGGGACGTGGCGGCCGGCCTCCAGCTCGTAGAACCCCGCGTCGATCGAGGACTTCGGCAGCTTGTCGGCGGCGGCCAGATCGGCGTCGGAGGTGTCGTTCAGGTACAGCTCGGCTGCCGTCTCGGGCAGCTTGTCCGCGAACGCGCGGGCCTCTTCGACCTTCTGGTGGAAGGTCATGACCGTACGGAGGTTGTACGCCGCCGCGTGCTCCAAAAGTGCGGTCTGCAGGAGCGCCAGGCGCCGGCCCCGCCGGGCGGCGGGTGACGACCTCACCGAGGCGAGCGAGGAAGCGTTTCGGCAGCACCCGTCTGCCGAGGTGATGCTGAGCTTTCCCGGCATGGGCGTCTAGCTCGGCGCCCGCGTCCTCGCCGAGATCGGCGACGATCCGACCCGGTTCGCCGACATCCGAGCGGTGAAGGCGTACTCCGGCGCGGCCCCCATCACCCGGGCCTCCGGCAAGCAGCTCTTAGTACTCCAGCCGGACTTCGGTGTATGCCCTGGTCAACGGCTTGAGCGTAGGGATGGTGTCGGGTGTGGCGAAGGACCGCCCGGCCTGCCCCGCGAACGGATGACCACGCCGTGTGTAGTGACAGAGGCGGGCCCGGGCCTGGTGCCGACGGCGCCATCTCGACCAGTTCATCGCGTGGTTGCCCTGTCGAGCAGGGCGCCGGTGGGTAGTTGCCAGTAGACGGCGAATTTCGGCCGGGGTGAGGTCCACGAGGTCGGGCGTGTCGTGATCGGCTCCCCCTTTTGCCGTTCCTGGGCGGCGGTGACGGCCAGGAGCGCGTGGGCGAGCATGGCGAGGGTAATGTGCCGGTACCAGCCGACGTAGCGGCGGACTTCGTACTGGTCCAGGCCGCATTCGTTCTTCGCGCTCTGGAAGCATTCCTCGATCTTCCAGCGGCATCCGGCGATCCGCACGAGATCGGTGACGGTGGCGTCCAAGGGGGCGGATGCGAGGAAGTAGGCAAGCTCGTCGGGCTTGGTGATGCTGCGGCGGGCGAGCATCCAGCGTTGCCGAGTGGGCTCGTCGCCGTCGAACTCCCAGACCGCCGGCAGGCGGGCGGCAGCCCAGTCGTAAAGCCGCGGTCCTTTGGCACCGTTGCCGCAGGAGAGCCGCTGCCGTGCCTCGTCGGGGGCCTGGCCGATGAGGTGCTCGATGCGGGGGCCGTGGACCTGCTGGGACTTCGGCACGGCCACGGCGTAGGACAGGCCGGCGTCTTCCAGGAAACGTCGGAAGCGGGAGTCCTGACCGTAGGCGGCATCTGCCGCGACCCAGGCGACGGGCAGCGGCGAGGCAAGGGCCCGCAGGACCATGGTGCGGGCCAGTTCGTTCTTGGTCGCGAATCGGCGATGCTGGGGGATGCGGGCGGCGCGGCAGCGTTCGGGGTCGTCGGTCCAGGACTTGGGCAGGTAGAGCTCGCGGTCGACCAGAGCGTGACCGCGGGTGGTGGCGTAGGCGGCGAAGACGCCGATCTGGCAATTCTCGGTGCGGCCGGGGGCTTGTAATTGAATAACTGTCAGATTTGATCTGCGGGGTTTCTTTAGATAGGCGTGCCATGGGCCTTCAGCTGCTCCAGGGTGCGGGCGGGCGCTCCGGGCAATGGCATGACGGTGATTTTGTGCAGGTCCAGGAGACGGTGCCCGTCCTGGAACTGATTGGACAGGTTGGTGCGGGTGACGCCCAGCAAGTGGGCCAGGAGCGTACTGGTCGCTGCTCTGCGGCGGCGTAACAACGCTGTCAGCAGTCGGTGGTAGTGGTCCAGGCTGCTGGTCTGCGGGTGGAGATAGCTGCGCGGACGGTGAAAGCGTCGTTGGAATGCGGCCTCGGCCAAGGCGTCCCAGTACGGCTCTGAGACCGCCACCAAGTGGTCGAAGTCGGAGCGGGCCATGCCCGTCAGGGCCGGGTCGGTGAGCAGTTCGGTCAGGGCCGGGTCGATCCGGCGACGAGTCCGTGGCACCTCGGGAGGCTTGGGCGGGGCAGGTGCGAGGGTGTAGTTCCAGTCGCCGTGGAACGTGCTCGGTGTGATCGGCAGAGCGTGGAACTCGGCGGGCGTGACGGTCGTGCCAAGGTGGTAGCTACCGGTGTCGAGTTCGGCCCCGATCGAAAGCCCGGTCGTGGTGGTCGTTGCGGCGATGGTCTCGAGGGCGACCTCGTAGCTGGTCAGCGGCCGTCCTCGCCAGTTCGCGGTGATGTGGCAGAACATCCGGTGTTCTATCTTGTTCCACTTTGATGTGCCAGGTGGGAAGTGGCAGACCGTGATCTCGAGCCCACTCTCCTGCGCGAAGGCGTGCAGGTGCTTCTTCCATGTCCAGCGGCGGGGATCGTTGGAGCCGCCGGAGTCGGCGGTGATCAGCAGCCGGGTGGCGTCCGGGTGGTCAGCTTGTCCGCGGTGCTGCCACCAGCGGCGGATGGACTCCACCGCGAACTCGGAGGTGTCATGGTCGGTTCCGACGTTGACCCAGCCGCTGTTGTGGGCGATGTCGTAGATCCCGAAGGGGATGATCACCGGCTGGCCGCTGGTGATGAAGGTGTGGCAGTCCACTTTGATCGGGTTTCCGCCCGGTCGCCAGGTGCGGCCGGGCCGGTCGCGGTCGCCAAGCCACTCTTTGGCCTTGGTGTCGATACTGATCACCGGCTGGTTGTCGTTGAGGAAGGCGGCGGCGGTACGGTTCAGGTGGGCGAACTGAGCGTCGCGGTCCGGATGGCCGACGCCCTCGTGGGTCTTCGCGGTGCCCTGCAGGCTGTAGCCCAGGGTGTGCAGCAAGTGCCCGACGGTCGTGGCGCTGACCGGGTGGCCCTGCTCGGTCAAGGACGATGCCAAGGCGCGCAGCGACAGCGTGGTCCAGCGCAGCGGGGAGACGGGATCGCCGCGAGTGTGCGGCTCGATCAACGCCTCGAGTGCCGGCCGTAGACCGGAATCGGTGGCCGTCAAAGGCTTGCGGCCGCCTCCCGGAACCCGGATCCGACGGGTCGGTACAGGCTGCCCGGCCAGCTCTGCGATGCCGCGTGCGACGGTGGCGGTGCTGGCACCGGAGGCCGCCGCCACCAGAGTGATGCCGCCGTGGCCGATCGCGGTGGCCTCGCTGGCCAGATAGAGCCGTCGACGGCGCTCATCAAGGTGCGGCAGGATCTGGTCGAACTTTGTCTGCAGGGCTTCGGCCGCTGTACGGGGTTGCGGATGCGTAGCCATGCCACAGCCTCCCACCGGCACCCTGACGATGACGATGCTTCAGATCAAATCTGACAGTTATTCAATTGCAAGCCCCGGCGGTGCCTGAGTGGCTGTTGTCGTACCGATCTTGGGGTTTGTCGATCGAACGGGAGTCTCGATTGGGTGGTCGCCGGTTGCTCGGCGCATATGAGCAGGGCCTCCTGAACAGCTCGTTGGTGTCGAATCGCCGAGCAACATCAGGAGGCCCTGGTGCCGCAGTGTTCCGTGTCGATGGCCGGGCGGTCCAGTTCAGTCACGCTGGTGTGTGACTGCCTGGCTCACCGGTTCGGAAACGCCGCCGACAACGGGTCCCGGCAGCCG
>NZ_JBHVFF010000169.1:0-18842 GCF_042801895.1 Streptomyces sp. NPDC057543
CCCCGCTCCTCCCTTTCCGTGCGCTATTCGGCGGCGATCGCGCGGAGCACGTCCAACCGTGCCGCCCGGCGGGCCGGCCGCCGGCCCGCGAGCGCCCCGGCGGTGATCCCCACGAGGGCGATCACCAGGAGCCGCAGCGGCGGCAGCGCGAAGGAGAAGGCTGTGCCGCCGGCGGATGCCTCGACCAGCACCCAGCCGAGGAAGCCGCCGAGCAGCAGACCGCCGGCGGTGCCGAACGCGGCGACCAGGACGGATTCCCAGCGGACCATGGACCGCAGCTGGCTCCTGGTCTGCCCGACTGCCCGCAACAGGCCCAGCTCCCTGGTGCGTTCGTGGACGGCCAGTGTGAGCGTGTTGGCGATGCCCAGCAGTGCGATCAGTACGGCGAGTGCCAGCAGGGCGTAGACCAGAGTGAGCATCATGTCGATGCCGCCGGCCGAGGACTGTGCGTACTCGCTGCGGGTCTGTACGTCCGGGTTGCCGTACGCCGCCGCGGCCTTCGCGACCGCCGCCCTGCCGTCGGCGGTGGACACGCCGGGCTTGAAGGAGACGGCGATCAGCGAGTCGGAGTCCTGGGCGCGGTGCGGGGCCCAGGCCTGGCGGGTGATGACGTAGTCGCCCGCCAGTTCCGGCCGGTCGTAGACGGCGCGGACCGTGAAGTTCTGCCGGGCGCCGTCGGTGAAGGTGAGCCGTGCGGTGGAGCCGGTGTGCAATCCGCGCTTGCCGGCCTCCGTGCCGGACACCGCGATCCCGTTCGTGCCCAGCCCGTTCAGCGATCCGTCGACCCGGCCGAGGTCGAAGACCCTGCCGAGCGCGGCCGGGTCGGTGACGGTGAGGGCGCGTCCGGCGCCGTCGACCTCGGCGACTCCTTTGCCGAGGCCGACCGCGGTCGCGACCTCCGGCAGCCGGTCGACGGCCGGGGCGAGCCGGGGGCTGAGGCCGCTGCCGCCCGCCCCGAAGGCGGGGGCGCTGATGGCGACGTCGCCCGCGAAGGAGCGGTCCACCGTCTGGTTCATGGTGGCTTTCAGCGAGGCGCCGAAGACGGTGAACAGGGAGACCACGGCGACGCCGATCATCAGCGCGGTCGCGGTGGACGCGGTCCGTCGGGGGCTGCGCAGGGCGTTGCGCCGGGCCAGCCGGCCCGATACGCCGCGCAGCCGGTCGAGCGGAGCACCGAGGAACCGTACGGCGTACGAGGAGGCGACCGGCCCGAGCACCACGAACGCGGCGAGTGCGAGTACCGCACCGGCGGCCGACAGCGGGCCGGACGGGCCTGCCGACACACCGGTCAGGATGGTGCCGACGGAGGCGGCCAGCAGCACGAGCCCGGCCAGGGTACGCGTCCGGGATGCCGCGGAGTCGTCCACGGCGCTCTCGCGCAGGGCGGCGAGCGGAGCGGTGCGGCCGGCCCGGACGGCGGGCAGGAGGGCGGAGGCGAGGCAGACGAGAAAACCGACGGCGAGCGGCAGCAGCAGGGACCCGGCACCGATCACCAGCGGGCCCGCGGGGAACGGGAATCCGACGGCGGGGAAGAGCGCCCGCAGCCCGGCGGCGATCCCGATGCCGCCGGCCAGACCCGCGGCGGAAGCGGTCACACCGACCGCGCCCGCCTCGACGAGGCTCGCTCCGACGACCTGGCCGCGGGAGGCGCCGAGCGCGCGCAGCAGGGCGTTCTCGCGAGTCCGCTGGGCGACGACGATCGCGAAGGTGTTGTGGATGGAGAAGGCGGTGACAAGCAGCACGATCCCGGAGAACACCAGCAGCAACGTGGTGAACAGGCTGAGGAAGGCGCCGGAGATCATGTCCCGGTCCTCGGCGGCCGAGGCCTGCCCGGTGATGGCCTCGACGCCCTTGGGCAGCACGGGGCGCAGTGCGTCGACGAGTTCCTGCTGGCTGGTGCCCGGGCCCGCGCGCACCTGGATGGTGGAAGCTTCGCCGGGCTTCGGCGTGAGGTGCTCCTCGGCGTCGGACTGCGTCATCGCGGTGTAGGTGACCTGCCCCATGCCGTCCTGGTCGCCGAAGGTGGCCAGTCCGACGATCGTGACGCGTACGGGGTCGGGGGTGCGCAGCACGGTGGTGTCGCCGATCCTGAGCCCGCCCCGGTCGGCGGTGCCGCGGTTGATGACGACCTCACCGGGTGCGGCGGGGGCGCGTCCGGCGGCGAGCTGGTACGGGTTGAGCTCCGGGTCGTCGATCCAGTTGCCGGCGAGGGTGGGCGGCCCCTGGCCGCCGACGGGTTTGCCGTCGGAGCCGATGAGCTGGCCGGCGCCCTGGATGTCGGGGGCCGCCGCGGCAACCCCGGGGGTGTGCTCGATCCTCTTCACGAGCGCGGTGCTCACCGGCTGCCGGGTGCCCCGGGACTCACCGGCGACGGTGATCACGTCGGAACCTCGCACGACGGCGTCCGTACCCGCGGTGGCGTTGCCGAACATGGTGTCGAAGCTCGCGCGCAGGGTGTCGCTCATGACGAGTGTCCCGGTGAGGAACGCGACGCCGAGGAGGACGGCGACGAAGGTGCCGGCGAAGCGGCGCTTGTGGGCACTGAGCGAGGAAATGCTCAGGCGCACGGAGGCCCGGGGGTTGGTCACGGCGTCACCGCCTTCGTGAGGGCTGGGGGGCGAAGGACTTGAAGCGGTCGAGTACGCGCTCCGCCGTGGGGTGGGGCATCCGGTCGACGAGCCGGCCGTCGGCGAGGAAGACGACCTCGTCCGCGTGGGCGGCGGCCACCGGGTCGTGGGTGACCATGACGACCGTACGGGCGGTCTGCCGGACGGTGCTGCCGAGCAGCCCGAGCACCTCCTGGCTGGAGCGGGAGTCGAGGTTGCCGGTCGGTTCGTCGGCGAAGACGACATCGGGGCTGCCCGCGAAGGCCCGCGCCACGGCCACCCGCTGCTGCTGTCCGCCGGACAGTTCGCCGGGCCGGTGGTGCAGCCGGTCCCGCAGTCCGACGGTGTCGATCAGTGCGTCGAGCCACTCCGGGTCGGGGCGCTCGCCCGCGAGATCCATGGGCAGGGTGATGTTCTCCGCGACGGTCAGCGTCGGCAGGAGGTTGAAGGACTGGAAGACGAAGCCGATGCGCTGCCGGCGCAACAGGGTGAGCCTTCGGTCGTCGAGGGCGCTGAGGTTCGTGTCGCCGATGAAGGCGGAGCCGGAGGTGAGGGTGTCGAGTCCGGCCGCACAGTGCATGAGGGTGGATTTACCGGAGCCGGAGGGCCCCATGATCGCGGTGAAGCGGCCGGCCGGGAAGTCGACGCTCACCCGGTCCAGGGCCCTGACCCGGGTGTCTCCCGTGCCGTAGAGCTTCACGGCGTCGACGACCCGGGCCGCGGCGGCGGTGGCGGACGTGGGGTTGGGTTCGGAGGTGGGGACGGTGGTCGTCATGCCACTCCCCCGTTGCTGCCGCGGCCGAACTGTTCGTCGAGGACGGAGATCCGGCGCCAGTACTCGTCCTCCTCGATCTCCCCGGCCGCGAAGCGGCGGCCGAGCAGCGTGATCGGTGACGGTTCGGCGGGGCTCTCCTGGGTGGCACTGGCCTGCCAGGGGCCGCGTCGGCCGCGCCGTACCGTGCGGCGCAGGAGAGTGACGCCGCCGATGACGACGGCCGCCCAGAAGAGCGGGAAGAGGAGAATCCAGGGTCCGGGTCCACCGCTGTACGCCAGGGTGTTCATCTCGGTCAGCTCCCTCGGTTCAGGATTCGCGGTCAGGTTTTCCTGACGACTCCGAGCCTGGACCCGGGAGGGGTCCCGAGTCGTCGTACGGCCAGCGGCCGTGCGCGTACCCCCTCGGGAGTACACGACGGATCCGCGGCTGCTCTCGTTGTCGGCCGAGATCACCGGATTCCGTACCTACTGTTACGCACAGCGGAGTCAAGGGCACTCCGGACCGCCTGATCGAAGCCACCCGAAAGCTCCTGTGGGAGGGCGGCTGCCTGGGCACCGGCCCCAAGGCCGTCCAGCAGCATGCGGGCGCGGGCCGGGGCAGCATGCACCACCACTTCGCGGGCAGGCCCGATCCGGCGCTCGGGCCATCCGCCGTACGGCCATGCAGGTGCGTGGGACAGCGGGGCCGCCGCTCGACGGACCGGGGACGGCGTACGAGCGGATCCCGGCGTATCTCCTGCGTGAGCGCGAGGTGCCGCGCGGCTGCCCGGTCGGTCTGACGACGGATCCGGATGTCATCGCGCGTGAGAAGTTGCGAGCATCCGTCGACGAGACGATCGGCCGGCTGCGCGGTCGGCTCGCCGCGATCGTCCGGGAGGGCTTGGACCGGGGCGGGTTCACCCGTCCGCTCGTCACCTGTCCCCTCGTCGCCGAGGACGTGGTGGCGCCGATCGTGGCGACGGTACAGGGCGACTACGTGCCGGCCCGCGCCGCCGACTCGACGGACGCGTTCGACGCGGGCGCCCGTGGGCTGCTCTCGCTGCTCGCCCCGCGTTACGCCCGAGGGGCGGACGGCACACGCACATCACACGGAATACGGCGGTGTGGGAGAGTGCCCGTCCTCCTGCCTGCTCCTCGAACAGACCCTCGGGAAGGCGGCGTTGGATGCGATCCGCCTGGGGCGGCCGGCACGGGCGTTGATCGTCGAAGTCGTCCGGCGGCTGAGCACCGAGCGGCCGTCCCGGGGCCGTCACGCAAGCGCGGCCAGCGGATCGTCCAGCACCGGCTGCCAGGCGAGTTCCGCCGCGCCCACCAGGCTGTTGTGGTCGAGCGTGCACGGCAGGATCGGCACACTGCCACTGCGCCCCCACAGGCTGCGGTCGGCCACCACCGCGCGCAGCCGCTCCGGATCCGCGTCGAGCAGGGCTCGGTGCAGTCCGCCGAGGATGATGCGGTCGGGGTTGAGGATGTTGACCAGCCCGGCGAGCCCGAGGCCGAGCCGGTCGATCAGCGCCTCGGCCGCGCCTCGCACCGCCGCGTCCTCGTACTCCGTACGCAGCAGATCGCCGGCCTGCTTGAGCAGGGACTCCTCCGGACCGGGTTCGCGACGTGCCGTGATCAGGAAGGCCAGCGGGTCGGTCTCGACGTCCAGGCAGCCGCGACCGCCGCAGTAGCACGGCCGGCCCTCGGGGTTCACCGTGAGATGCCCGACCTCCAGCGCGAGTCCCGAACTCCCGGTGTGCAGACGGCCGTCGAGGACCAGTGCCCCACCCACGCCGCGGTGGCCGGTGGCCACACACAGCAGATGCTGGGCGCCGCGCCCCGCACCGTGCCGGTGCTCGGCGAGTGCGGCGAGATTGACGTCGTTCCCGGTGAACGCCGGTCCGGGGATGCCCGCTTCCCGTACCCGGTCGGCGAAGATCTCGCGCACCGGGGCGCCCGCGGGCCAGGCGATGTGCAGCGGGTTCAGTGCGGTGCCCTCCGGTTCGGCGACCGCGGACGGCACCGCGAGGCCCGCGCCGACGCAGCGCAGTCCGCTCTCCCGCAGCAGCCGGGCGCAGTCGTCGACGACGTCGCCGATGACCTGGGCCGGGTCCGCGGTGACGGTGGCACAGCTCGGGGTGGTGGCGACGAGCCGTCCGCCGAGCCCGACGAGCGCGGCCCGGAACCCGTCGGCGTGCACCTGGGCGGCGATGGCGACGGGGCCGGACTCCCGGATGGCCAGCCGGTGCGAGGGGCGGCCCTGCGAGCCGGCGGCGGAGCCCGGCCTGGAGTCGACCCGGATCAGACCGAGCGCCTCCAGTTCCGCGGCGACCGCACCGGCCGTCGCCCGGGTGACGCCGAGTTCGGAGGTGAGGACGGCGCGGGTGGGCGCGCGTCCGGTATGGACCAGTTCCAGCGCGGGTCCGAGCGCGCTGCGGCCCCTCTCCAACTTTGTCCGGGTGGTGGTCACCTTGCCGTTCATGGGGGCGAGTCTCCCATGATCCGCGGGTGTTGCCGACGCCCCGGTGGCGCACGTGCGCCTCATGCGCCCGCGGCAGGCAGCCGTCTTGCGCCCGTTGTCCGGACGCCCCTATGCTGAGTTTGTGCCGCAACTAAACAAATTGCGGACGGCCCTGCCGGGGGAACCGGGCGGAAACACCGCCCCACCTTCGTCGGCCCGCCTCCGTACCGCGCTGACCGTGTTCTTCGCCCTCGACGGCTTCCTCTTCGCCGGCTGGGTGGTCCGCATCCCGGCCATCAAGCACCAGACCGGTGCCTCGGCCGCCACTCTGGGGCTCGCCCTGCTCGGCGTATCCGCCGGGGCCGTGGTGACCATGATGCTCACCGGCCGACTGTGCCGGCGCTTCGGCAGCCATCCGGTGACCGTGGTCTGCGGCATCCTCCTTTCCCTGAGCATCGCCCTGCCCGCGCGGACGCATTCGGCGCTTGCGCTCGGCCTGGTGCTGCTGGCCTTCGGCGCCGCGTACGGCGGGATGAACGTGGCGATGAACAGCGCGGCCGTCGACCTGGTCGCCGCCGTGCGGCGCCCCGTGATGCCCAGCTTCCACGCCGCGTTCAGCCTCGGCGGCATGGTCGGCGCCGGGCTCGGCGGCCTGGTCGCGGGCGGCCTCTCCCCCGCCACGCACCTCTTCGTCCTCACCGGGGTCGGACTCCTCGTCACCGTGGCGGCCGGACCGGCGCTGCTGCGCATTCCGGCACCGGGGCCCGCCTCCACGGCCGACACCGCCGCGGTACCGCGGCCTGCCGGGCGGGCCCGCCGCATGGTGCTCCTGTTCGGTGTGATCGCGCTCTGCACGGCGTACGGCGAAGGCGCGCTGGCCGACTGGGGCGCCCTCCACCTGGAACAGGACCTGCACGCCCACCCGGGCGTCGCCGCCGCCGGATACTCCCTGTTCGCGCTGGCCATGACGGCCGGTCGGCTCAGCGGTACGGCACTGCTCGAACGGCTCGGCCAGACCCGGACCCTCGTCACCGGCGGTGCGACGGCCGCCGCCGGGATGCTGCTCGGCTCACTCGCCCCGACCACCTGGTCGGCACTCCTCGGTTTCGCCGTCACCGGTCTCGGTCTGGCCAATATCTTCCCCGTCGCGGTGGGCCGGGCGGGCGAGTTGGCCGGGCCCGGAGGAGTGGCCGCCGCGTCGACGCTCGGGTACGGCGGGATGCTGCTCGGGCCGCCCGCGATCGGCTTCCTGGCCGACTGGTTCTCCCTGCCGCTGGCCCTCACCACAGTGGCGCTGCTGGCCATCGCGGCCGCCGCGCTGGGATACGGGGCACGCAACGCGGCGCACGCCTGAGAGACCGGCCCTGCTGCGCAAACGCCCCGCCGGGCGGCACGGGTCGCTGACACAATCAGAACCATGGAGATCACGGATCACATCAACACCCTGGCAGGCGAAGGACACTTGCTGGCCGCCGCCGCACAGGAAGCGGGAACCGGGGCGCCCGTGCCGACGTGTCCGGACTGGCGGGTACGCGACCTGCTCCGGCACACCGGGCGGGTGCACCGCTGGGCGACCGCTTTCGTCGTCGAGGGCCACACTTCGTACCACCCCGCCGGTGCGGAACCGGATCTGGACGGAACCCGGTTGATCGACTGGTTCCGCGAGGGCCACGGCCTCCTGGTCGACGCACTGAAGACCGCACCGGCCGGACTGGAGTGCTGGACCATCATGCCCGCCCCGTCGCCGCTGGCGTTCTGGGCCCGGCGACAGGCGCACGAGACCACGATTCACCGGGTGGACGCGGAATCGGCGCGCGGTGGGCGGTTGTCACCGGTGACGGCCGAGCACGCGACGGACGGCATCGACGAGTTGTTGCGCGGCTTCCACAGCCGCCCGAGGAGCAGGGTGCGTACCGACACACCGCGCTCCCTGCGGGTGCGGGCAACGGACACCGACGCCGCCTGGACCGTACGACTCTCGCCAGAACCGCCACAGACCGCACGGGATGACGCGTCATCCGAAGCAGTCGCCGTGGATTGCGAGTTGACCGCTACGGCCGAAGAGCTCTATCTGACGCTGTGGAACCGGCTGCCGCTCACGGCGATCACCGTGAGCGGAGACCCTGAGCCGGCGCGGATCTGGTCCGAGAACTCCGGGATCTGATCCCGTCGGCGGGCCGGGGCGAGACGACGCCGGACGAGGCGCTCAGTCCCCCGGCCCGTTCAGCATCCGGGCGAGCACGGACCTCTGCAGCGGCTTCACCTCGGCATGGCGCGCCCGGCCCTTCACCGTCAGCTCGACCCTGACGCCCCGGCGGTCCTCGCCGCACATCCCCCGGCACACGACGCCGTCCTTTGCATGGTCTCGGGCCTGCTGAACACCTCGATCCAGGTCGGCGGGGCGATCTTCCTGGCGATCGTGACCGCGGTGATCACGGCGCACGGCAGCGGTGACGGATCCCGGCAGGCGGTCCTGGACAGCTACCGGCCGGGTCTGGTCGTGGTGACCGCGGTCGCCCTCACTGGGCTGCTGATCACGCTGACCGGACTGCGGCGCGGCCGGCCCGTGCAGCACACCGTGCTGGTCGCCTCGTCCGCGAGGGACCGGGCCGCGGCGGCCGCGGCATCCGTGACGTCCGCCGCACCTGCCGCGCAGAAGGTGTCCGTACGGGACTGACCTCCCGAGGAGGAACACGCGGTGGCCGAGGAGGAGTTCTCGGCCCTCGGTCACCGCGCGAACTCCAGGCCCGGGGTCACAAGGCCCTGGCCCGACCGGCCACACCTCCCGGGGTCCGCCGGGTCAGCCGAGCCAGCCGGGGCGGACGAGCCCCGACTCGTAGGCGAGCACGACGAGTTGAGCCCGGTCGCGGGCACCGAGCTTCACCATGGTGCGGCTGACATGGGTCTTCGCGGTGAGCGGGCTGACGACCAGCCGTCGGGCGATCTCCTCGTTGGAGAGCCCTATGCCGACGAGTGCCATCACTTCCCTTTCCCGTTCGGTGAGTTCGCCCAGACCGGTGGCCGCTGCAGGTTCCTTGGACCGGGCAGCGAACTCGGCGATCAGCCGGCGGGTGACCCCCGGCGAGAGCAGGGCGTCGCCGGCCACCACCGCTCGTACCGCCCGCAGCAGTTCCTCCGGTTCGGTGTCCTTGACGAGAAAGCCGGAGGCGCCGGAGCGGATCGCCTCGAAGACGTACTCGTCGAGCTCGAAGGTGGTGAGCATGACCACCTTCACATCGCGCAGCCCGGGGTCCTCGGTGATGGCGCGGGTGGCGGCGAGGCCGTCGAGACACGGCATCCGGATGTCCATCAGGACGGTGTCCGGCCGCAGCTCGCGCACCATGCGTACGGCCTCCGCACCGTCCGCGGCCTCGCCCGCCACCTCGATGTCGGGCTGGGCGTCCAGCAGGGCCCGGAAACCGGCCCGGACCAGCAGCTGGTCGTCGGCGAGCAGTACGCGGATCACGGTGTCTCCTCCTTGGGCGCTGTCGCGCCGGGTGAGTCGGACAGCAGCGGAAGCTCGGCCCACACCTGGAAGCCGCCGTCGGCCCGGGAGCCGGCCTCGATCGTGCCACCCAGCGCGGCGGCGCGCTCCCGCATACCCGCCAGTCCGTTGCCGCTGCCGCCCGCGTCGTTTCCGGTGGCCGGCCCTTCGTCGTCGATACGGAGCCGGATACGGCCGGGCTCGTAGCCGATCCGCACCTGCGCGGTGCGCGATCCGGAGTGCCGGACCACGTTCGTGAGCGCCTCCTGGACGATCCGGAAAGCGGCGAGATCCGCGCCGGGCGGTACCGCGTCCCGTACCCCGTCGGTCTCGACGGTGACGGTCAGTCCGGTGCTCGCCGCCTGTTCGACGAGTTCGGGGAGCCGGTCGAGTCCGGGAGCCGGGGCCCTGGGGGCGTCTCCGGGGGTGCGCAGCGTGTCGAGGACCTGACGGACCTCGCCCAGCGCCTCCTTGCTGGCAGCCTTGATGGTGGTGAGGGCGGTACGGGCCTGCTCGGGGTCGGAGTCCAGCAACGCGAGCCCGACGCTCGACTGGACGTTGATCACGGAGATGCTGTGGGCCAGGACGTCATGGAGCTCACGCGCCATCCGCAGCCGCTCCTCGTCGGCCCGGCGCTGCTGGGCGGCCTCCCGCTCCGCGCGCTGGTCCGCCCACTGCTCACGGCGTACGCGGACGAACTCGGCGGCGGCGACGATGGCCACCACCCAAGCGGCGATACCCAGTTCCTGCCCCCAGGGTGCGGCGTGGCCGCCGGAGGGTGGCAGCCAGCGGTAGAGCCAGTGGGCCACCAGGACGTGTCCCAGCCACACCATGCCGACGGCCGACCAGGCGGCCCGCCGGTGCCCGGCGACGACGGCGCTGAAGCAGCCCACGGCGACAGCCAGGAAAACCGGCCCGTACGGATACCCGGCGGCCAGATAGACCATCGCCGCGGCCGACGCCCCGAAGACGGCCACCACCGGGTGGCGGTGGCGCAGCAGAAGCACGGCGACGGCCAGGAAGAGCAGCAGCCGCGCGAAGAGATCCAGCGGCGCCCGCTCGTCCATCTGCCCCCGGGCCGCGATGGTCGAACCGATCATGACGACGGCACCGAGCAGGAGCGTCGATGGCCAGGGCAGCCGGGAGGCGGAGTGTCCAGGTTCCCCTGTCAGCCACCGCGGCGGCCCGACATGGCCCCGGTGTGAGCGTTGCTCTTCCATGGCGGCCACGCTAGACGGCGGACCACGGCGCAGGCGTCAGCCGGGCGTGGTGATCATCCGTACTCCCTGTGGAGTACGACGTACGGGGACCGCTGAAGGACCATATCCACACCGCTGCAGGACGGTGTACGGACCGGTGGAGGGCGACGCCCGGTCCCGGGTCCGCCGTTCGGCGATCAGGCCTGTTTCGCGTGCCCCGGCGCCGCCGCGATCCGGCCCGGTCCGAACGGAAGACCCCAGTGCCGTGACCGGCAGTGTTTGCCCGGAAGGAGCGTCGTCCGGTGCGTGCGATCGCGAGGCGGCCGGAAGTCCTTGGCTGGGGTCTCCCCTGCTCGAACGGAGTTGAGAGCTTGGAGAAGGAGCTACCAGGGCTTTCGGCCAACGCGGAAGGGGGTCCCCCTGGCCCTCAATGCCTTGGGGGAGTCCGTGCTGGACGGCGCGACGGGGCAAAGCTTGCCTGGAGGGGCACTAGCTGCCGCGGGGGCCGAGCAGCCCGACCGTGCGGGCCAGTTCGCCGGCAGCCTGCCGGAAGAAGACCTCCCGGGCCTCCACCACCCGGTTGAACTGGCCGAAGATCTCGAAGGAGATCAGCCCGAACAGCTGTGACCAGGCGGCGATCAGTGGGGCCGCGACGCCCGGAGGAAGGTCGGGCGCGAATTCGGCGACCATCCGCCCGGCCTCGGCGCGCAGCTCGGCGGCGAGCGGCGGCACGGCGAGACCGTCCGTGCGGTAGGCGTCGCCGACGATGGTGATCAGGACGCGGCCGACGCGGGAGGCGGGTCCGATCGTGGCCTGCGGTGCGCTGTAGCCGGGCACGGGCGAGCCGTAGATCAGTGCGTACTCGTGGGGGTGGGCCAGGGCCCACTCGCGTACGGCGCGGGCGACCGCGGTCCAACGTGCGAGGTGCGGGGCGGCCTCGTTGACGGCGGCCCGGTGAGCGGCCTCGGCGGTCTCGCCCACGGCGTCGTACGCATCGACGATCAAGGCCGTGAGCAGCTCGTCCCGGCTCGGGAAGTAGCGGTAGAGCGCGGAGGACGCCATGCCGAGCTCCCGCGCGACGGCGCGCAGTGAGAGTTTCGCGGCGCCCTCGGCCGCCAGCTGCTTCTTCGCCTCGCCCTTGATCGCGGCGGTGACCTCGATACGGGCCCGTTCCCTGGCTCCCCGGACAGTGCTCATGGGCTTCAGTCTGCCACGGATAGAGAGCACCGACCAACAACAAGAGCAGCGCTCTTGCTTTTGAGCGCCGACCCTGTACACACTGCTCTCAAGCGAGAGCACCGCTCTCACATTGAGAGGAAGTCACCATGTCTCAGCCGTACTACCTTCAGGGCAACGCCTTCAATGTCCGGATGAACGGCGTCGTCGGCTGGCTGGCCCGGCACGGCGTCAGCCTGCAGGGCTCGGCCGAACTGTCGGTACTCGGTCGCAAGAGCGGGCAGCCGCAGCGCATCCCCGTGAACCCCCACACCCACAGGGGCGAGCAGTACCTGGTGTCCGCGCGCGGCCACTCCCAGTGGGTGCGCAACATGCGGGCGGCCGGCGGCGGCGAACTGCGAGTGGGCCGGAAGGTCCGCACCTTCACAGCCGTGGAGATCGCGGACGACGAGCAGAAGGCGCTCGTCGTCCGCACCTACCTGGAGCGGTGGGGGTGGCAGGTCAACCAGTACTTCCAGGGCGTCACCGCGCAGTCCACGGACGCCGAGCTCCTGGCAGCCTGCCCGGACCACCCCGTCTTCCGGATCACCGTGGAGGCCTGACCCGTAGCGGCCAGTCCCTCCCGGGCAACCCGGCACCCGGCACTCCAAGCGCCCCGGACGCCCCGGGTGTCAGGCCCTTAACGGTCCATCGCGGACAGCGCCCGCTGCGCCAGCGGATGCGTACGGACCAGCTCGGCCAGCGAGGTCGTTCCCCGGGTGACCCCGGCGAACGCGTTCCAGGCCGGGCGGAAACCCGTCAGCACCGCGTGCAGCACCCCGGGGCGGCGCTCGAAGAGCTTCAGCATGCGCCGTCCGACGCCCATCTCGACACCCAGGCCGGCCTTGATGGCGAAGGCGTAGTTCAGCGCCTGGCGCCGGGCGTCCACCGCATCGTGCGACTCCGCGATGCGCACCGCCCACTCACCCGCGAGCCGCCCCGACCGGAGCGCGAAGGAGATGCCCTCGCGGGTCCACGGCTCCAGCAGTCCCGCCGCGTCGCCGCACACCAGCACCCGCCCGCGCGACAGCGGCGAGTCGTCGCTGCGGCAGCGCGTCAGATGCCCGGAGGAGATCTTCGGTTCGAAGCCGGCGAGACCGAGCCGGGCGATGAAGTCCTCCAGGTACCGCTTGGTGCCCGCGCCGTCGCCCCGCGCCGAGATCACGCCGACGGTGAGGACATCCCCCTTGGGGAACACCCAGCCGTAACTGCCGGGCATGGGGCCCCAGTCGATGAGCACCCGCCCCGCCCAGTCCTCCGCGACCGTCTCCGGAACCGGGATCTCCGCCTCCAGGCCGAGGTCCACCTGGTCGAGCTTCACCCCGACATGAGCACCTATCCGCCCCGCGCTGCCGTCCGCGCCGACGACCGCTCGGGCAAGCACCGTCTCGCCGCCGGACAGCACCAGGGCGACCGTGCGCCGGTCGGGCACCGCGGCGCCGTGCTGCTCGACCCGTGTCACCGTCGCTCCGGTACGGAGTTCGGCGCCCGCCTTCTGCGCCTCCTCGACCAGTCCCGCGTCGAACTCGGGGCGGTTGATGAGCCCGAAGAGCATCCGCTTGGAGCGACGGGTACGCGCCAGCCTGCCGTTGAGCGAGAACGTGACCGCGTGGATCCGGTCCCGCAGCGGCAGTTCGAATCCGGGCGGCAGCGAATCACGCGAATACCCGATGATGCCGCCGCCACAGGTCTTGTAGCGGGGCAGTTCCGCCTTTTCGAGGAGCAGTACCCGTCGGCCGGCGACCGCCGCCGCGTATGCCGCGGAGGCTCCGGCCGGTCCGCCACCGACTACGACGACGTCCCACACGGACGACTCTTCGTGCTCATGCCCGGCGTCTGCGTTCTCGCTGCTCACGATGTGCTTCTGCTCCCGATCCCACCAGTGGCCCATACTGCTCACGGCATCCTACGGCGCGCCCGGCCCGCCCCCCGCTGTGGGAGGATCGACCGTACGTTCGTCCTTCATGTACCGCCGCACACTCGGTATGCATGTAGCCGGATTCGTACACATAACGTCGCACCCACGAGGAGCGTGCCCATGACCGCCCGTCCGATCTCCGAGACCATTGCCTCGCTGATGCCCCGCGCCAAGACGGAGCTGGCCGAGCTGGTGGCCTTCCAGTCGGTGGCGGATCCCGCGCAGTTCCCGAAGAGCGAGTGCGAGGCGGCCGCGAACTGGGTCGCCGACGCGCTGCGCGCAGAGGACTTCCAGGATGTCGCCCTGCTCGACACCCCCGACGGCACCCAGTCGGTGTACGGCTTCCTGCCCGGTCCGGTCGGCGCCCCGACCGTACTGCTCTACGCGCACTACGACGTGCAGCCGCCGCTCGACGAGTCCGCCTGGCTCTCCCCGCCGTTCGAGCTGACGGAGCGGGACGGCCGCTGGTTCGGCCGTGGTTCGGCGGACTGCAAGGGCGGCTTCATCATGCACCTCCTCGCCCTGCGCGCCCTGAAGGCGAACGGCGGCGTCCCCGTCTCCGTCAAGGTGATTGCCGAGGGGTCCGAGGAGCAGGGCACCGGCGGTCTGGAGCGTTACGCGGAGGCACACCCCGAACTGCTGACCGCCGACACGATCGTCATCGGCGACACCGGCAACTTCCGGGTCGGTCTGCCGACGGTCACGGCGACGCTGCGCGGCATGACGATGCTGCGCGTCACGCTCGACACCCTCGAAGGAAACCTGCACTCCGGCCAGTTCGGCGGCGCCGCCCCGGACGCGCTGGCCGCGATGATCCATCTGCTGGCGTCGCTGCGCGCCGAGGACGGCACCACGACCGTCGACGGTCTCGCCACCGACACCGAATGGGACGGACTGCAGTACCCGGACGCCGAGTTCCGCAAGGACGCGAAGGTCCTCGACGGCGTCGGACTGATCGGCACGGGCACGGTCGCCGACCGGATCTGGGCCCGGCCCGCCGTCACCGTCATCGGCATCGACTGCCCGCCGGTGGTCGGCGCGACCCCCTCGCTCCAGGCGAGCGCACGGGCGCAGATCAGCCTGCGTGTGCCGCCGGGCCAGGACGCCGCCGTGGCGACCGAGCTCCTGACCGCCCACCTCGAGGCGCACGCCCCCTGGGGGTCCAGGGTGTCGGTGGAACAGGTCGGCCAGGGCCAGCCGTTCCGCGCGGACACCTCCAGCCCGGCGTACTCGTCGATGGCACAGGCGATGGAAGTCGCTTACCCCGGCGAGACGATGCAGACGTCCGGCATGGGCGGCTCCATCCCGCTCTGCAACACCCTCGCCGCTCTCTACCCGGAGGCCGAGATCCTCTTGATCGGCCTGAGCGAGCCGGAGGCGCAGATCCACGCGGTGAACGAGAGCGTGTCGCCGGAGGAACTGGAACGCCTGTCGCTCGCCGAGGCGCTGTTCCTGCGGAACTACGCGGAGTCCAAGAGGACCTGACTGCACGTCACTGATCGCATGTTCCCGCGGGACTACGCGGAGTCCAAGAGGGCCTGACTGCACGTCACTGATCGCGCCGTGTTCCTGCGGATCTCCTGTTCGCAGGGCTTGACCGGTCCGCCGCTCCGTCCGCGGCGGACCGGGTCCGGACCACCCGCCGCTGTGGCGCGACGGCGCGGACCTGACCCTGATCGACGCGGGCGATGTCGATCCGGCGGCGGCCGCGCTGGAACCGGCCACGGCCTGCTTCGGACACGGCGATCCGCTCACCGTCGACGCCGGCGCGGTGCTGCGCGCCTCAGCCGACCGGGACTCCGGCCTCCAGGTTGAGCACGGTTGACCGCTCCCGGGCGCGCAGCGCCCAGCGCAGCCGTTCGTACCGGGTGGGGGGCAGCATGGTAGCCGCCTCCTCTTCGGTGACGAACCGCCAGCCGCGCAGTTCGGAGCCGGGCAGCAGCAGCCGTTCGGCGTCGGCACGGGGCAACAGACCGCCGTCGAAGAGCATCCGCAGCCCTCCGTAGCCGGGTGGTTCGGGCGCTTCCCAGTCGATGACGAGGAGTTTCGGCACCCGGTCGAGATGGATGCCTATCTCCTCGGCCACCTCACGGATTCCGGCCCGGGCCGGTGCCTCGCCGGCCTCGACCACTCCGCCCGGGAACTCCCAGCCGGGCTTGTACGTCGGGTCCACGAGGAGCACCCGGCCGTGTTCGTCGAAGAGCAGCACGCCGGCCGCGACGGTCTCCGCGGTCGGCTCGGGTGTCTGCACGATCTCGCACGCGGTGGCCGCTCCGGTGCGGACCGCCTCGGCCACGCGCTCGGCCGTCTCGTACGGGGTGAGCGCGCTGGTGTCGATGGCGTGGGCGTCGCGGGCCAGCCAGCCGAGCGCCGCCCGGTAGGGCTCGATGTGTTCGTAGGCCCACTGCCGGATCCGTTCGCTGTGCTCCGGGTCGTCGGCGAACTCCACCCGGTCGGCGATCCGTTCGCGCAGGATCGTTTCCTCAGGTGAGAGCAGGACGTGGCGCACCGGAATGCGCCGGGAGGCGAGCCCTCCGAAGATCTCGTCGCGGTACTCCTGTCGCAGCAGCGTCATCGGCACCACCAGCACCCCGGACACCTCGGCGAGCAGAGACGCGGCGGTGTCCACCACCAGGCGCCGCCAGATCGGCAGGTCCTGGAAGTCCGTCACCTCGGCAAGTCTCTTCTGGGGCAGCAGATACCGCAGCCCCGCGCCGATCAGCTCGGGGTCGTAGAGCGTGCTGTGCGGGATCAGATCGACCAGCTCGCGCGCGGCGCTCGTCTTCCCCGCGCCGAACGCACCGTTGATCCAGACGATCACGGTTCCCCCTCTTCCGTAGCCCCCTGTGGCTTGCCCGCAACACCCTGCCGCGAAAACCCGTCTGTGGCGATGCTGTTACCCGAAAGGACCCGCCGGATGCTCGCGTGCGACGCCCCTCTGCACCAGTCCGCCGTCCATGCGGACCTGACGGAGCAGTTGGAGTTCGCAAGCAATCCGGAATGGACGATCACGTCGACCGAGCACGATGCCCGTCGACGACAACCTCACAGGCGTGGGGATCGGTGGTGCGGAAGATCCCGCAAGGACGGAGAACGCGGCCGACGCAAAAGCCGCGCCGTGGCCGCCACTCCGGCACCGGCCGCCACCGAGACGGTGTCCGCGAGCCCGGAGCCGGCGGCGACCGTCACGAAGACCAGGACCATCACGGTGACCGCCACGCCGGCGGACAGGGACAGGGACAGGGACGGGGACGGGGACGGCGGTACATCCGGTGGATCCGGTTCGGGTGGTGGCGGCAGCAGCTCGGCGTACTACGCCAAGTGCACCGCCGTCCGCGCAGCCGGCGCCGCCCCATCCACACGGGAGAGCCCGGCTACGGGCGGCGCCTCGACCGGGACGGCGACGGGATCGGCTGTGAACAGACACCTGTCGATGCCCTCTTCACGGCGATGGCCGATCGTCGTCCCGGTGCGGGACCCTAGGACGGAGGCATGAGGACCTTATCGACGAGGTAGACGGTGGCGTTGGCCGTCTTGATGTCCCCACAGACGATCTTCGCGGTGTCGTTGACCTTGAACGACGTGCCCGACCCGGTGGTCTTGAGCATGGAGCCCTCCAGCGTCTTGAAGCTGCCGTTGGGAAGCTCGCTGGGGGTGATGGTCTTGTCCACGACGTGGTAGGTCAGGACCTTCTTCAGCTGCCCCTTGTCCTTGAGCAGGCCGGCAAGCTTCATCTTCGAAATCTTGTCGAAGGCCGCGTTCGTGGGAGCGAAGAGCGTGATGTGCTTCGCGTCATTGAGCTTGGTGGTGAGCCCTGCGTCCTTCAACGCAAGTGCCAGCTTGGTCAGTTTGGGGTTGTTGGCCGCTGCCGTGGCCACACGTTCCTTGGACATGCCGGTGGCACTGCCCTTGCCGCTGTGCGGCAGCGAGGAGCATCCCGGCCCGAACGGGCTCGGTGTGCTGGAGGGGCTGGACGCCGCGTTGTCGGCGAACGCCTGCGGGGCGAACGCGCCGAGCGAGAGCGGGAGGGCCACCGCAGCGGTGATCGCTGCGGCGCTCATGCGGATGCGATGTGAACTCATACCGATTCCTCTTCCCTCTGGGAGGAAGTCCGTGAGGTGTCGACGGCGACCCTCGCGGGACGAAGAGTGTGTCCGACCGCCGGGGTGCCGTATGCACCGCTCCGGCATGCCTCGTGGACCACTGAATCAAGACTAGACATCACCCGGCGAGAAGCGCACCCCGAGGGCGTTTGGCTGGTTGCACCACTCGCCGACCACATACGAAGCCACCTGTTCCACGGCAGGCACGAGCAGCCGAGCGGGCTTCCGGTTCTTCGCTGGTCATCCGCTACCCCTTGCTGGAGCCCAGGGTGAGGCCCGCTATGAAGTGGCGCTGGAACAGCAGGAAGACCACGAGCGTCGGCAGTGCGACGATGACGGAGCCTGCGGCAAGCAGGTTGTAGTCCGTGAAGAACTGCCCCCTGAGGTTGTTCAGCGCGGAGGTGATGGGGAGCTTGTCGCCGTCGGAGATGAAGACCAGTGCCCAGAGGAAGTCGTTGTACATCCAGGTGAACTGGAGCGTGCCGAGTGCGGCCAGGGCGGGGCGGCAGAGCGGCAGGGTTATCCGCCGGTACTGGGTCCAGACGCCCGCGCCGTCGACGATGGCGGCTTCCAGGATCTCCTGCGGCAGCGTGCGCATGAAATTGGCCAGGACGAAGACGCAGAAACCGAGCTGGAAGCCGATCTGGACGACGATGACGGCCCAGTACGAGTCGAACATCGTCATCGAGTCGGACATCCAGTAGGGCAGCGGGATGCGATTGAACACGACGTACAGGGGCGTGACGATCACCTGCTGCGGCAGCAGGTTCCCGGCGGTGAAGAGCATCAGCAGGACGAGCCCGCCGCGCATCTTCAGCCGGGCCAGCGCGAAAGCCACGAACGAGGCGAGGAAGAGGGTGATGATCACACCCGGGACTGCGATGATCATGGTGTTGACGAAGTACTTCGTCATGCCGGAATCGGAGAACGCCTGACGGTAGTAGTCCAGGGACAGGTGGCGCGGCAGCGAGAAGTAGCCGTGTGCGGAGGTCTCGTCGTACGGCCGGAGCGAGGCGTACACCGCGAGCAGCAGCGGGGCGAGGAAGGCGAGGGAGACCGCCATCAGGAAGGCGTGGACACCGATCCTGCCGGGGCGCACC
>NZ_JBHVFF010000170.1:0-18774 GCF_042801895.1 Streptomyces sp. NPDC057543
TTCCTGCGCCTTGCGATGCACGGCACCGCGGTGACATCAGCCGCTCCGCGGCGGGCCGCTCCCTCATCCGGCCTGATCCGAACGAAAGACCCTGGCCGACCGGGCACCGTGGGCCGTCCCCGGCCGTTCCCTCAGTGGCGGCCAGGGACGGTACGGTTGCCGTTCCACCAGCGCCAGTTGCCTGTACGAGACGGAGTGGCACCGGATGCAGCACGCAGTGGGGGCCCCGCTGCCGCCGCCCCAAGGCCCCGGAAGCGGACCTGTCGGCTGGACGCACCAGGCCCAGCACCCCGGACAGCCGGGGCCGCCGCCCACCACCCCTCCGGCGCCCCCCGCGCCCCGGGGCTGGAGCGGCCCCGCCCCGCAGCACGCCCCGGCCCCGCCCTCCAGGAAGACCACCGGGCACGTCCAGCTGCCGCCCGGCGGCCCTGTCCCGCTGCCCGCGCCCCCCGCCGGTCCCGGCACCGGCAGCGCGACCCTCGCCGTCCTGCTGATCGGTCCCGCGGGCGCCGGCAAGACCACCGTGGCCAAGCTCTGGGCCAGCCGGCGCCGGGTTCCCACGGCCCACGTCAGCCTCGACGACGTCCGCGAATGGGTCTGCTCCGGCTTCGCCGACCCCCAGTCCGGGTGGAACGACCACTCCGAGGCCCAGTACCGCCTCGCCCGCCGCACCTGTGGCTTCGCCGCGCGCAACTTCCTCGCGAACGGCATCTCCTGCATCCTGGACGATGCCGTGTTCCCGGACCGGCCGGTCGTCGGCCTCGGCGGCTGGAAACGCCATGTCGGCCCCGGACTGCTGCCCGTCGTCCTGCTGCCCGGCCTGGAGATCGTGCTGGAGCGCAATGCCGCCCGCAGCGGGAACCGCCGCCTCTCGGACGAGGAGGTCGCCCGGATCCACGGCCGGATGGCCGGGTGGTACGGCTCCGGGCTGCCGATCATCGACAACTCGACGTACGACGTGGAGACCACCGCCCGTGTCCTCGACGACATACTCGCCCGCTCCATAGCCAGCCCACCGTCCTGGTGAAGCCTCACCGGGCGGCGCTCCCGGTCCGGTGAGGGCCGGCCGCGGCCCCCGGTCGGGTGCGCTGACCGAGCAGGCCCGCGCCACCGCTCGTAGGCTCGTGACATGTCAGACGTGTACGCCGTCCGCCGTGGGCAGCTCCGCGACCGGTGCGCCGCCGTCGGATCCGCGGCCGCTCTGGTCTCCCGCCCCGCCAACGTCCGCTATCTCGCGGGCGGAGCGCCCCCGGGTGCCGTGCTGCTGCTCGGCCCCGGCGAGGACGTGCTGCTCTGCCCCCGCGACCCGGCCGGCGATCCCTCCGACGGGCGCACGGACGGGCGCACGGACGATCAGCTGCGAGTGTCCCCGTTGCCGGACAGCGACGGTGATCCGGTGGTCGCGGCCGCCGCTCTGGCCGGTTCCTCGGGCGCGGAGTCCCTGGCCGTGGAGGAACACCACCTGACGGTCTCCCGCCACCGGGCCATGGGCTCGGTCGCCCCGCGGCTCCGGCTCGCCGATCTCGGTGCCACCGTCGAGCAGCTCCGGGTCGTCAAGGACGAGGAGGAGATCGCCTGTCTGCGGATCGCCGCCGAGATCACCGACCAGGCCCTGGGCGAACTCCTCGAATCGATCCTGGTGGGCCGCACCGAACGCCATCTCGCCCTGGAGCTGGAGCGCCGCCTGGTGGACCACGGCGCCGACGGCCCCGCCTTCGCCACCTCCGTGGCCACCGGGCCGAACTCCGGCCAGGGGCGCCACCGCCCCTCGGACCGACGGGTGGAGGAAGGTGATTTTCTCTCCGTCTGCCTCGGCGCCAACTATCGCGGCTACCGCTGCGAGATCGGCCGTACGTTCGTCATCGGGACGACGCCCGCCGAATGGCAGATCGAGCTCTACGACCTGGTTTTCGCCGCTCAGCGGGCCGGGCGCGAGGCCCTCGTACCGGGCGCGGCCTACCGCGATGTGGACCGCGCAGCCCGCCACATCCTGGACTCCGCGGGCCATGGCCGGAGCCTCGCACCGTGGACGGGGCACGGGGTGGGGCTAGAAATCGACGAGGACCCGCAGCTGACACCTGCGGCCATGGGTAAACTGGACGCTTGTGTGCCGGTCACCGTCGAACCGGGGGTCCACCTCCCCGGCCGGGGCGGGGTCCGGATCGATGACACGCTCGTCGTGCGCCCCGAGGCGGACGGCGGACCCGAGCTACTCACCATTACGACCAAGGAGCTGCTCGCGCTCTAGCGCGCATCCTCGGTCGTTCCACCAGCTTCAGTCCAGGAGATTCCGCAACCGTGGCTTCCACGAACGACCTCAAGAACGGCCTGGTGCTCAAGCTCGACGGAGGCCAGCTCTGGTCCGTCGTCGAGTTCCAGCACGTCAAGCCCGGCAAGGGCCCGGCTTTCGTGCGCACCAAGCTCAAGAACGTGCTGTCCGGCAAGGTCGTCGACAAGACGTTCAACGCCGGCGTGAAGGTCGAAACGGCCACCATCGACCGTCGAGACATGCAGTTCTCGTACATGGACGGCGAGTACTTCGTCTTCATGGACATGGACACGTACGACCAGCTCATGGTCGACCGCAAGGCTGTCGGCAACGCCGCCAACTTCCTGATCGAGGGCTTCACCGCCTCCGTCGCCCAGCACGAGGGCGAGGTGCTCTACGTCGAGCTGCCCGCCGCGGTCGAGCTGACGGTCAAGCACACCGACCCGGGCGTCCAGGGCGACCGCTCCACCGGCGGCACCAAGCCCGCCACGCTGGAGACCGACTACGAGATCGGCGTTCCGCTCTTCATCACCACGGGTGAGAAGATCAAGGTCGACACCCGCACGGGCGACTACCTCGGCCGGGTGAACAGCTAACCGTGGCTGCCCGGAACAAGGCCCGCAAGCGCGCCTTCCAGATCCTCTTCGAGGCCGACCAGCGCGGTGAGTCCGTGCAGACGGTCCTCGCGGACTGGGTGCGGCACTCGCGGACCGACAGCCGTCAGCCGCCGGTCACCGAGTACACGATGGAGCTCGTCGAGGGGTACGCGCAGTACGCGGACCGGATCGACGACCTCATCGTGACCTACGCCGTGGACTGGGAGATCGACCGCATGCCGGTCGTCGACCGGAACATCCTGCGGCTCGGTGCCTACGAGCTGATCTGGGAGGACGGCACCCCGGACGCGGTGGTGATCGACGAGGCGGTCCAGCTCGCCAAGGAGTTCTCCACCGATGACTCCCCGTCCTTCGTGAACGGGCTGCTCGCCCGGTTCAAGGACCTCAAGCCGAACCTTCGCCGGGAGCAGTAGCCTCCGGTGGCGTTCAGCCGACGAAGGGCCCACGGCCGGATGGCGGTGGGCCCTTCGGCATGGGTGTGCCGGCTTGCCGCGCACCCCGTTGCCGTACAACGAGAACGCCGTGCCGACGGGGCACCCGGAAGGGGCCCGCGCCAACACGGCGGCACGTTTCTGCGAAGGGACCTCAGCCCTCGTCGTGGGCGACGGCACGGCGCGCGTCCGCGTCCAGTACGCCCCAGCTGATCAGCTGTTCCGTCAGCACGGACGGCGACTGGTCGTAGATGACGGCCAGCGTGCGCAGGTCGTCCTGGCGGATCGAGAGCACCTTGCCGTTGTAGTCACCGCGCTGACTCTGGATCGTCGCCGCGTAGCGCTGCAGCGGTCCGGCCTTCTCCGGCGGGACGTGGGCGAGGCGCTCCAGGTCCAGGACGAGCTTCGGCGGCGGCTCGGCGGCCCCGCCGGGCGTCGTACCGGGCAGGAGCTCCTGCACCGGGACCCCGTAGAAGTCCGCGAGCTCGGCGAGGCGCTGTACGGTCACGGCACGGTCGCCGCGCTCGTACGAACCGACCACGACGGCCTTCCAGCGGCCCTGCGACTTCTCCTCCACGCCGTGGAGGGAGAGGCCCTGCTGGGTGCGGATGGCACGGAGCTTGGCCCCGAGCTGTTTTGCGTATTCGCTGGACATAAGGCTCCCCGGACGCTGGGACATTCTGCGGCTCCGCCGCGTGGCTGGTAACTCACTGTGAGGTTACGCAGCGTTACTTGGCTGCGTCAAGCCGAATGGTCCGGACCGGCACCTTCCGGGGGTGCGACCAAGGCCGGGCACAAGCCCTGGTAACGTTGATGACGCAATTTAGACGTCCTTTAAGGTCCGTCCCGTGAGGCGGAGAAGGAGGTCCGTTTCTTATGGACGCACAGCACGAAGCCACCGGCAACGCGGCACGCCCCGTTCTGGAGGCTCCCGACATCGCCCGGGTACTGACCCGGATCGCCCACGAGATCGTCGAACGCGCCAAGGGCGCCGACGATGTGGTGCTCCTCGGCATCCCGACGCGGGGCGTCTTCCTCGCCCGCCGGCTCGCCGAAAAACTCCAGGAGATCACCGGCCGGAAGATGCCGGTCGGCTCCCTCGACATCACTATGTACCGGGACGACCTGCGGCTGCGCCCGGCGCGCGCCCTGGCCCGCACCGAGATCCCCGGCGAGGGCATCGAGGGCCGCCTGGTCGTCCTCGTCGACGATGTCCTCTTCTCCGGCCGCACGATCCGCGCCGCGCTCGACGCGCTGGGCGACATCGGCAGGCCCCGCGCGGTGCAGCTCGCGGTCCTCGTCGACCGCGGTCACCGTGAACTCCCGATCCGTGCCGACTACGTCGGCAAGAACCTCCCCACGTCACTGCGGGAGACGGTCAAGGTCCAGCTCGCCGAGGAGGACGGCCGCGACGCCGTGCTGCTCGGTGTCCAGCAGACCGCCCCCGCGGGCGCGCAGTAACCGCACTTCACCCGTACGGCGTACCCCGAGCCCGTACGGCCGCCTCCGCGCGCCCGCATGCCTGAACCCTCCAGCCCTCCGGAGAACACCCAGATGAAGCGTCACCTCATCTCGGCCGCCGATCTCACCCGCGACGACGCCGTCCTGATCCTCGACACCGCCGAGGAGATGGCACGGGTCGCGGACCGGCCGATCAAGAAGCTCCCGACCCTGCGCGGCCGTACCGTCGTCAACCTCTTCTTCGAGGACTCGACGCGTACCCGCATCTCCTTCGAGGCCGCGGCCAAGCGCCTCTCCGCCGATGTCATCAACTTCTCCGCTAAGGGCTCGTCCGTCTCCAAGGGCGAGTCGCTCAAGGACACCGCGCTGACCCTGGAGGCGATGGGCGCCGACGCCGTCGTCATCCGGCACGGCGCCTCCGGAGCCCCGTACCGCCTCGCCACCTCCGGCTGGATCGACGGCGCCGTCGTCAACGCCGGTGACGGTACCCACGAGCACCCCACCCAGGCCCTCCTGGACGCCTTCACCATGCGCCGCCGCCTCGTCGGCGCCGACAGCGGTCTCGGCCGCGACCTCGAAGGCCGCCGGATCACCATCGTGGGCGACATCCTGCACAGCCGGGTGGCCCGTTCCAACGTCCACCTGCTGAACACGCTCGGCGCCCACGTCACGCTGGTGGCCCCGCCGACCCTCGTCCCCATCGGCGTCGAGCAGTGGCCGTGCGACATCAGCTACGGCCTCGACGAGGTGCTGCCGAAGTCCGACGCGGTGATGATGCTGCGAGTGCAGCGTGAACGGATGAACGCCGCGTACTTCCCGACCGAGCGCGAGTACTCCCGCCGCTACGGCCTGGACGGCGACCGCATGGCGAAGATGCCCGAGCACGCCGTCGTCATGCACCCCGGCCCGATGGTCCGCGGCATGGAGATCACCGCCGAGGTCGCCGACTCCGACCGGTGCACGGCCGTCGAGCAGGTCGCCAACGGCGTGTCGATCCGCATGGCCGTCCTGTACCTGCTGCTGGGCGGCTCCGAGCCCGCCGCCCCGGCCCAATCGTCGCCCGCCACCCGTACCGAGGAGAACAAGTAACCATGAGCAAGATCCTTATCCGCGGCGCGAAGATCCTCGGCGGCGAACCCCAGGACGTCCTGATCGACGGCGAGACCATTGCCGCGGTCGGTACCGGCATCGAGGCCGGGGACGCGACCGTCGTCGGGGCGGAGGGCCAGATCCTGCTGCCCGGCCTCGTCGACCTGCACACCCACCTGCGCGAGCCCGGCCGTGAGGACTCCGAGACGGTCCTCACCGGGACGAAGGCGGCGGCCGTCGGCGGCTTCACCGCCGTGCACGCCATGGCGAACACCTTCCCCGTCGCCGACACCGCCGGCGTCGTCGAGCAGGTCTGGCGGCTCGGCAAGGAGTCCGGCTACTGCGACGTGCAGCCGATCGGCGCCGTCACCGTCGGTCTGGAGGGCAAGAAGCTCGCCGAGCTCGGCGCCATGCACGATTCGGCCGCCGGGGTGAAGGTCTTCTCCGACGACGGCAAGTGCGTCGACGACGCGGTGATCATGCGTCGCGCGCTGGAGTACGTGAAGGCCTTCGACGGCGTCGTGGCCCAGCACGCCCAGGAGCCCCGCCTCACCGAGGGCGCCCAGATGAACGAGGGCGTCGTCTCCGCGGAGCTCGGTCTCGGTGGCTGGCCCGCCGTCGCCGAGGAGTCGATCATCGCGCGTGACGTCCTGCTCGCCGCCCACGTCGGCTCCCGGGTGCACATCTGCCACCTGTCGACCGCCGGCTCCGTCGAGATCATCCGCTGGGCGAAGTCCAAGGGCTGGAACGTCACCGCCGAGGTCACCCCGCACCACCTGCTCCTGACCGACGAGCTCGTACGGTCCTACAACCCGGTCTACAAGGTGAACCCGCCGCTGCGCACCGAGGCCGACGTCATGGCCCTG
This sequence comes from Streptomyces sp. NPDC057543, assembly GCF_042801895.1. NCBI lineage: Bacteria > Bacillati > Actinomycetota > Actinomycetes > Kitasatosporales > Streptomycetaceae > Streptomyces > Streptomyces sp. NPDC057543. The sequence continues at coordinate 6,734 of NZ_JBHVFF010000170.1, forward strand.
CGCGAAGCGCTCGCCGACGGCACCATCGACTGCGTCGCCACCGACCACGCCCCGCACCCGCACGAGGACAAGGACTGCGAGTGGGCCGCCGCCGCCATGGGCATGGTGGGCCTGGAGACCGCGCTCTCCGTCGTCCAGCAGACGATGGTCGACACCGGCCTCATCGACTGGGCGGGGGTCGCCGACCGGATGTCGTTCCGTCCGGCCGCCATCGGCCGTCTCGACGGACACGGCCGGCCCGTCTCGGCCGGTGAGCCCGCCAACCTCACCCTGGTCGATCCGGCATACCGTGGTGTGGTGGACCCCGCGGGCTTCGCGTCCCGCAGCCGCAACACTCCGTACGAGGGTCGCGAACTGCCGGGCCGAGTCACCCACACCTTCCTGCGGGGCCGTGCCACGGTCGTCGACGGGAAGCTCGCGTGACATCACTCACCCCCCTGTACCTCCAGCTCGCCGCCGAGCAGAAGTCGGCCGAAGTGACCGACTGGCCCGCGCGCATCAGCTGGGTCGTCGGACTGCTCGTCCTCATCGCCTTCGTCTACTGGCTGATGCGCCAGGGATGGAAGTGGCGGGGCAGTCTCCAGTCCGGCCTGCCGGAACTCAGAACCACCCCGGAGGGGTTCGCCGACGGCGAGAGGCTGCTGACGCTGACCGGCCGGTACCACGCCTCGACGACCGCCGGGCAGTGGCTCGACCGGATCGTCGCCCACGGCCTCGGTACCCGCAGCCGCGTCGAGCTCACCCTGACCGACCAGGGCCTCGACGTCGTACGCCCCGGGGCGGCCGACTTCTTCGTCCCGGCCGCCGCGCTGCGGGAGGCCCGGCTCGACAAGGGCATCGCCGGCAAGGTCCTCCCCGAGGGCGGCCTGCTGATCATCACCTGGGCGCACGGCGACCAGCTGATCGACTCCGGCTTCCGCTCCGACCGCTCGGCCGAGCACCCGGCCTGGGTCGAGGCCATCAACCATCTCACCAGCACTACGGAAGGCACCGCACGATGACGATCTCCACCCGGGGAGCCGCCCAAGCTCCCGCCGTACTCGTCCTGGAGGACGGCCGCGCCTTCCGCGGCCGTGCCTACGGGGCCGTGGGGGAGACCTTCGGCGAGGCGGTGTTCTCCACCGGCATGACCGGCTACCAGGAGACGCTGACCGACCCCTCGTACCACCGCCAGGTCGTCGTGATGACCGCCCCGCACGTCGGCAACACCGGTGTGAACGACGAGGACCCCGAGTCCGGACGGATCTGGGTCTCCGGTTACGTCGTCCGCGACCCCGCCCGGGTGCCCTCCAACTGGCGCTCGCGGCGCTCGCTCGACGAGGAGCTGGAGCGTCAGGGCGTCGTCGGCATCAGCGGCATCGACACCCGCGCCCTCACCCGCCATCTGCGCGAGCGCGGCGCCATGCGCGTCGGCATCTTCTCCGGTGACGCACTCGCCGACGAGGCCACGCTGCTCGCCCGCGTCCAGCAGGCCCCCGAGATGGTGGGCGCCGACCTCTCCACCGAGGTCGCCACCAAGGAGGCGTACGTCGTCCCCGCGATCGGCACGAAGAAGTTCACCGTCGCCGCGATCGACCTCGGCATCAAGGGCATGACCCCGCACCGGATGGCCGAGCGCGGCATCGAGGTGCACGTGCTGCCCGCCACCGCCACCCTGGAGGAGGTGTACGCGGTCCGGCCGGACGGCGTCTTCTTCTCCAACGGCCCCGGCGACCCGGCCACCGCCGACCACCCGGTCTCCGTGATGCGAGGCGTCCTGGAGCGGAAGACCCCGCTCTTCGGCATCTGCTTCGGCAACCAGATCCTGGGCCGCGCCCTCGGCTTCGGCACGTACAAGCTGAAGTACGGCCACCGCGGCATCAACCAGCCCGTGCAGGACCGTACGACCGGCAAGGTCGAGGTCACCGCGCACAACCACGGCTTCGCCGTCGACGCCCCGCTCGACAAGGTGTCCGACACCGCGTTCGGCCGCGCCGAGGTCTCCCACGTCTGCCTGAACGACCAGGTCGTCGAGGGCCTCCAGCTCCTCGACCAGCCGGCCTTCAGCGTCCAGTACCACCCCGAAGCGGCCGCGGGCCCGCACGACGCCGCGTACCTCTTCGACCGCTTCGTTTCCCTGATGGAGGGCCAGCGTGCCTAAGCGCTCCGATATCCAGTCCGTCCTGGTCATCGGCTCCGGTCCGATCGTCATCGGGCAGGCCGCCGAGTTCGACTACTCCGGCACCCAGGCCTGCCGCGTGCTCAAGGCCGAGGGCCTGCGCGTCATCCTGGTCAACTCCAACCCGGCGACGATCATGACCGACCCGGAGATCGCCGACGCCACGTACGTCGAGCCGATCACCCCCGAGTTCGTCGAGAAGATCATCGCCAAGGAGCGCCCCGACGCGCTCCTGCCCACGCTGGGCGGCCAGACCGCGCTCAACACCGCGATCTCCATGCACGAGAACGGTGTCCTGGAGAAGTACGGCGTCGAGCTCATCGGTGCCAACGTCGAGGCCATCAACAAGGGCGAGGACCGCGACCTGTTCAAGGGCGTCGTCGAGGCCGTCAAGGCGAAGATCGGTTACGGCGAGTCCGCACGCTCGGTCATCTGCCACTCCATGGACGACGTCCTGGCGGGCGTCGAGACGCTCGGCGGCTACCCCGTGGTCGTCCGTCCCTCCTTCACCATGGGCGGCGCCGGCTCCGGCTTCGCGCACGACGAGGACGAGCTGCGCCGCATCGCCGGCCAGGGCCTCACCCTCTCGCCGACCACCGAGGTGCTCCTGGAGGAGTCCATCCTCGGCTGGAAGGAGTACGAGCTGGAGCTGATGCGCGACAAGCACGACAACGTCGTGGTCGTCTGCTCCATCGAGAACTTCGACCCGATGGGCGTCCACACCGGTGACTCGATCACCGTCGCCCCGGCGATGACGCTCACCGACCGCGAGTACCAGCGGCTGCGCGACATCGGTATCGCGATCATCCGCGAGGTCGGCGTCGACACCGGCGGCTGCAACATCCAGTTCGCCATCGATCCGGCCGACGGCCGGGTCATCGTGATCGAGATGAACCCGCGCGTCTCCCGCTCCTCGGCGCTCGCCTCGAAGGCGACCGGTTTCCCGATCGCCAAGATCGCCGCCAAGCTGGCCGTCGGCTACACGCTCGACGAGATCCCGAACGACATCACCGAGAAGACCCCGGCCTCCTTCGAGCCGACCCTCGACTACGTAGTGGTCAAGGCCCCGCGCTTCGCCTTCGAGAAGTTCCCCTCCGCCGACTCCAGCCTCACCACCACCATGAAGTCGGTGGGCGAGGCCATGGCGATCGGCCGGAACTTCACCGAGGCGCTCCAGAAGGCGCTGCGCTCGCTGGAGAAGAAGGGCTCGCAGTTCTCCTTCACGGGTGAGCCCGGCGACAAGGCCGAGCTGCTGGCCGAGGCGGTCCGCCCGACCGACGGCCGGATCAACACCGTCATGCAGGCGATCCGGACCGGCGCCACCCAGGAGGAGGTCTTCGACGCCACGAAGATCGACCCCTGGTTCGTCGACCAGCTCTTCCTGATCAAGGAGATCGCCGACGGGCTGGCCGCCGCCGAGGAGCTCGGCCCCGAGCTGCTGGCCGAGGCCAAGCGGCACGGCTTCTCCGACGCCCAGATCGCCGACATCCGCGGCCTGCGCGAAGACGTCGTCCGCGAGGTGCGGCACGCCCTCGGTATCCGCCCGGTCTACAAGACGGTCGACACCTGCGCCGCCGAGTTCGCCGCGAAGACGCCGTACTTCTACTCCAGTTACGACGAGGAGTCCGAGGTCGCGGCCCGCACCAAGCCCGCGGTGCTCATCCTCGGTTCCGGCCCCAACCGCATCGGTCAGGGCATCGAGTTCGACTACTCCTGCGTCCACGCCTCCTTCGCGCTGAGCGACGCGGGCTACGAGACCGTGATGGTCAACTGCAACCCGGAGACCGTCTCCACCGACTACGACACCTCCGACCGCCTGTACTTCGAGCCGCTGACGCTGGAAGACGTCCTGGAGATCGTGCACGCCGAGACCCTCGCGGGCCCGGTCGCCGGTGTCATCGTCCAGCTCGGCGGTCAGACCCCGCTGGGTCTGTCGCAGGCGCTCAAGGACAACGGCGTGCCGGTCGTCGGTACGTCCCCGGAGGCCATCCACGCCGCCGAGGACCGCGGCGCCTTCGGCCGCGTCCTGGCCGAGGCCGGGCTGCCGGCCCCGAAGCACGGCACCGCCACCACGTTCGCCGAGGCCAAGGCCATCGCCGACGAGATCGGCTACCCCGTCCTCGTACGCCCGTCGTACGTGCTCGGCGGCCGCGGTATGGAGATCGTGTACGACGAGACGCGGCTCTCCTCGTACATCGCCGAGTCCACCGAGATCAGCCCCACCCGGCCGGTCCTGGTCGACCGCTTCCTCGACGACGCGATCGAGATCGACGTCGACGCGCTCTACGACGGCACCGAGCTCTACCTCGGCGGCGTCATGGAGCACATCGAGGAGGCCGGCATCCACTCCGGCGACTCCGCCTGCGCCCTGCCCCCGATCACCCTCGGCGGCTACGACATCAAGCGGCTGCGCGCCTCCACCGAGGGCATCGCCAAGGGCGTCGGCGTCCGCGGGCTGATCAACATCCAGTTCGCGCTCTCCGGCGACATCCTGTACGTCCTGGAGGCCAACCCGCGCGCCTCGCGCACCGTCCCCTTCACCTCGAAGGCGACCGCGGTCCCACTCGCCAAGGCCGCTGCCCGGATCTCGCTGGGCGCGACCATCGCCGAACTGCGCGCGGAGGGTCTGCTCCCGGCGAACGGCGACGGCGGCACCCTGCCGCTCGACGCGCCGATCTCCGTCAAGGAGGCCGTCCTGCCGTGGTCGCGCTTCCGTGACATCCACGGCCGCGGCGTCGACACCGTCCTCGGCCCGGAGATGCGCTCCACCGGTGAGGTCATGGGCATCGACGCGGTCTTCGGCACGGCGTACGCCAAGTCGCAGGCCGGCGCGTACGGCCCGCTGCCGACGAAGGGCCGCGCGTTCATCTCGGTCGCCAACCGCGACAAGCGCTCGATGATCTTCCCGGCACGCGAACTCGTCGCCCACGGCTTCGAACTGCTCGCCACCTCCGGCACCGCAGAGGTCCTCAAGCGCAACGGCATCAACGCCACCGTCGTGCGCAAGCAGTCCGAGGGTGTGGGCCCGCAGGGCGAGCGGACCATCGTCCAACTGATCCACGACGGCGAGGTCGACCTGATCGTCAACACGCCGTACGGCACGGGCGGCCGCCTGGACGGCTACGAGATCCGTACCGCGGCCGTGGCCCGGTCCGTGCCCTGCCTGACCACGGTCCAGGCGCTCGCAGCCGCCGTTCAGGGCATCGACGCGCTCACCCACGGAGACGTCGGCGTCCGCTCCCTCCAGGAACACGCGGAGCGTCTGACCGCGGCCCGCGACTAGCAGCCGAGAGGGGGACACCGGAAACGGTGTCCCCCCCTCCGCGAGGACACCGAGGACACCCCGATGTACAAATTCTTCTTCCAGCTGGTCTTCAAGCGGATGGACCCGGAGCAGGCGCACCACCTGGCCTTCGGCTGGATCCGCCTCGCGGCCCGCATCCCCGTGCTGCGCACCTTCGTCGCCGCCGTACTCGCTCCCCGCCACAAGGAACTGCGCACCGAGGCGTTCGGCCTGCGGATGCACGGCCCCTTCGGCCTCGCCGCGGGCTTCGACAAGAACGCCGTCGCGATCGACGGCATGTCGATGCTCGGCTTCGACCACATCGAGATCGGTACGGTCACCGGCGAGCCGCAGCCCGGCAACCCCAAAAAGCGCCTCTTCCGACTCGTCGCGGACCGCGCGCTGATCAACCGCATGGGCTTCAACAACGAGGGCTCGGCCGCCGTCGCCGAGCGGCTGGCCACCCGCAGGCCGGTCTTCAGGACCACGGTCGGGGTCAACATCGGCAAGACGAAGCTGGTACCGGAGGCCGAAGCGGTCGGCGACTACGTGAAGTCCACCGAGCGCCTGGCCCGCCACGCCGACTACCTCGTCGTGAACGTCTCCTCGCCCAACACGCCCGGCCTGCGCAACCTCCAGGCCACCGAGGCGCTCCGCCCCCTGCTCAGCGCCGTGCGCGACGCGGCAGACCGGACCGTCACCGACCGGCGGGTGCCGCTGCTCGTCAAGATCGCCCCGGACCTCGCGGACGAGGACGTCGACGCGGTCGCCGATCTCGCGGTCGAGCTGGGACTGGACGGCATCATCGCCACCAACACCACCATCGCCAGGGACGGCCTCGGCCTGAAGTCCTCGCCGTCCCTCGTCGCGGAGACCGGCGGACTCTCCGGCGCACCCCTCAAGGCGCGCTCCCTGGAGGTCCTCGGCCGCCTGTACGCGCGGGTGGGCGACCGGATCACCCTGGTCGGTGTCGGCGGCATCGAGAACGCCGAGGACGCCTGGCAGCGCATCCTCGCCGGCGCCACGCTCGTCCAGGGCTACAGCGCCTTCATCTACGAGGGCCCGTGCTACGCCCGGGCGATCCACAAGGGCCTGGCCGCACGCCTGGCCGCATCCCCGTACGCCACCCTCGCCGAAGCCGTCGGCGCGGAGACCAGGAAGGCCACCGCATGATCCCGGAACCGTTCGGCGCACGTCTGCGCCACGCCATGGACACCCGCGGGCCGCTCTGCGTCGGCATCGACCCGCATGCCTCGCTGCTCACCGCCTGGGGCCTGAACGACGACGTCGCAGGTCTGGAGCGCTTCACGCGTACGGTCGTCGAGGCACTGGCGGACCGGGTCGCCGTCCTCAAGCCGCAGTCCGCGTTCTTCGAGCGCTTCGGCTCGCGCGGCATCGCGGTCCTGGAGAAGGCCGTCGAGGAGGCGCGCGCGGCCGGCGCGCTCGTCCTGATGGACGCCAAGCGCGGCGACATCGGCTCCACCATGGGCGCCTACGCGGCGACCTACCTGGACAAGGACTCGCCGCTGTTCTCCGACGCGGTCACCGTCTCGCCGTACCTCGGCTTCGGTTCGCTGCGCCCGGCGCTCGACGCGGCCGTCCTCTCCGGCTCGGGCGTCTTCGTGCTCGCCCTGACGTCCAACCCGGAAGGGGCACAGGTGCAGCGCGCCACGGCCGCCGACGGGCGTTCGCTGGCCCAGCTGATGCTCGACCACATGGCCGCAGAGAACGAGGGGGTGACCCCGCTCGGCTCCGTCGGAGCGGTGGTCGGCGCCACGCTCGGGGACACGGGTGTGAATCTGGCCATCAACGGCCCGCTGCTCGCCCCCGGGATCGGGGCGCAGGGCGCGACGCCCGCCGATCTGCCCGGTGTCTTCGGCGACGCGGTGGGCAATGTGGTGCCCAGCGTGAGCCGCGGCGTACTGAGCCGGGGGCCGGACGTGGCGGGGCTGCGGGCGGCAGCCGATCGGCTCACGGACGAGGTCCGGACGGCCGTCGCACGTACATGACCATGCCACGTAACAGGGTGTTGACCGAATCCTGACCAAAAAACTCGGTCGTTATGTGTGAAATGTCCTGGTCGGCTGAGGCTGACCAGGACTTTTCGTTGGTTCTCGCTGACTAGGACGGTCTTGGCCGCTAGTCTCCGTCGAGAGCCGACGTACACATGTTGTCCGTCGCTCACCTGGTGTGGAGCGCCCAGCTTCCGCGCCGGTCCGTATCCGACAGATCGACATCCGAGGTGACGTAGGCGTGGCTCTTCCGCCCCTTACCCCTGAACAGCGCGCAGCCGCGCTCGAAAAGGCCGCCGCGGCTCGCCGGGAGCGGGCCGAGGTCAAGAATCGACTCAAGCACTCCGGCGCCTCCCTCCACGAGGTCATCAAGCAGGGCCAGGAGAACGACGTCATCGGGAAGATGAAGGTCTCCGCCCTCCTGGAGTCCCTGCCGGGCGTGGGCAAGGTCCGCGCCAAGCAGATCATGGAGCGGCTCGGCATCTCCGAGAGCCGCCGGGTCCGGGGCCTCGGCTCCAACCAGATCGCATCCCTGGAGCGCGAGTTCGGCGGCAGCGCCGCCTGACGTTCTCAGGCACTCCTGAGAACCTGGATAATCGCTCCATGGCTGCAACATCCCGGGGGACGTCCCCCGCACCCCCGGACGTACGTCCGCGGCTGACCGTGCTCTCCGGCCCCTCGGGGGTCGGCAAGAGCACGGTCGTCGCCCATATGCGCAAGGCCCACCCCGAGGTTTGGCTCTCGGTGTCGGCGACGACCCGCAAGCCGCGCCCCGGCGAGCGCAACGGCGTCCACTACTTCTTCGTGGACAACGACGAGTTCGACAAGCTGATCGCCAACGGCGAGCTGCTGGAATGGGCCGAGTTCGCGGGCAACCGGTACGGCACGCCCCGCCGCGCCGTGCTGGAGCGCCTGGAAGCGGGCGAGCCGGTGCTGCTGGAGATCGACCTCCAGGGTGCCCGGCTGGTCCGGCAGTCGATGTCGGACGCCCGGCTCGTCTTCCTGGCCCCGCCGAGCTGGGAGGAGCTGGTCCGCCGGCTCACCGGCCGCGGGACCGAGTCGGCCGAGGTGATCGAGCGCCGGCTCGCCGCCGCCAGGATCGAACTGGCCGCCGAGTCCGAGTTCGATACGACGCTGGTGAACACCTCCGTCGAGGACGTGGCCCGTGAGCTGCTAGCCTTGATGCTGGAGGCTTCCGGCCACCGTGTCGACAACGACTGACGGTCGGCACACGCGCATCACGGAACCACGCGCATCACGGAACTCCGCACTGTCAAAGATTTCTTTGATCTTTACCCCCTTCGGAAGGCAGAGAGTGTCCTCTTCCATCACCACGCCCGAGGGCATCATCAACCCGCCGATTGATGAGCTCCTCGAGGCCACCGACTCGAAGTACAGCCTCGTGATCTACGCCGCCAAGCGCGCGCGCCAGATCAACGCGTACTACTCGCAGCTCGGCGAGGGTCTCCTGGAGTACGTCGGTCCGCTCGTCGACACCCACGTGCACGAGAAGCCGCTCTCGATCGCGCTCCGCGAGATCAACGCGGGCCTGCTCACCTCCGAGGCCATCGAGGGCCCCGCGCAGTAAGCAGGGTTTGCACCTTCACCACAGGCCCGGCGGCCACGGCCGCCGGGCCTGTGGTGTGTCCGGGGTCTCTGCGGTGTGTCCGGGGCGACAGCCTCGGACCGGCCGCGGTGAGGCAGCATGGGGGTGTTCGTATCCGAGTGCGGGGAGACGCAGTGGACAAGCCGAAGGTCGTTCTTGGGGTCAGCGGGGGCATCGCCGCGTACAAGGCGTGCGAGCTGCTGCGCCGGCTTACCGAGTCCGGTCACGATGTGCGTGTCGTCCCGACCGGGTCGGCGCTGCACTTCGTGGGGGCGGCCACCTGGTCGGCGCTCTCCGGCCGCCCCGTCTCCACGGAGGTCTGGAACGAGGTCCACGAGGTGCCGCACGTCAGGATCGGACAGGGCGCCGACCTCGTCGTCGTCGCGCCCGCCACCGCCGACCTGCTGGCCAAGGCCGCCCACGGCCTCGCCGACGACCTCCTCACCAACACGCTCCTCACCGCCCGCTGTCCGGTCGTCTTCGCGCCGGCCATGCACACCGAGATGTGGGAGCACCCCGCCACCCAGGAGAACGTCGCCACGCTGCGCCGCCGCGGCGCCGTCGTCATCGAGCCCGCCGTCGGCAGGCTCACCGGCGTCGACACGGGCAAGGGCCGGCTCCCGGACCCCGGGGAGATCTTCGAGGTCTGCCGCCGGGTGCTGGCCCGCGGACCCGTCGAAGCCGACCTGGCCGGCCGCCACGTCGTGATCAGCGCGGGTGGTACGCGAGAGCCGCTCGACCCGGTGCGCTACCTCGGCAACCGCTCCTCCGGCAAGCAGGGCTACGCCCTGGCCCGCACCGCGGTCGCCCGCGGCGCCCGGGTCACCCTCGTCGAGGCCAACACCGGTCTGCCCGACCCGGCCGGCGCCGACGTCCTGCACGCAGGCACCGCCATACAGTTGCGCGAGGCGGTACTGAAGGCCGCGGCGGACGCCGATGTGGTCGTGATGGCGGCGGCGGTCGCCGACTTCCGTCCCGCGGAGTACGCGACGGGAAAGATCAAGAAGAAGGACGGCCAGGAGCCCGCGCCCATCAAACTGGTCCGCAATCCGGACATCCTCGCCGAGGTCGCCGGTGAACGCGCCCGCCCGGACCAGATCGTCGTCGGTTTCGCCGCCGAGACCGACGATGTCCTCGCCAACGGCCGTGAGAAGCTCCGCCGCAAGGGCTGCGATCTGCTCGTCGTCAATGAGGTGGGGGAACACCGGACATTCGGCTCCGAGGAGAACGAAGCGGTGGTCCTCGCAGCCGACGGCGGTGAGACCCCGGTGCCCCACGGGCCGAAGGAGGCGCTGGCCGACACGCTCTGGGATCTCGTGTCGTCGCGGCTCGGATGAAATTCCTTTCTCCTTTCTCCTGTCTTCGCGCAGGCCGAAACCCTTGAAAATATGGGCGTGGACGGCTTTCTTGGCAGCCGATTTCCGTACCGTCACGAGACGTGCCACAGGTCACAGAACTACCAAAGGGCGAGACACGTTGTCCGCCGAACGGAAGTGACCGATAAACTGGCCTGCGGACCGTGTCGGGCGCAGCTCCCGGCCGTCCGCCAAATGATCAGCCAGCAGCCGCTGCAACCCCAGGGAGCGATGTGTCCCGCCGTCTCTTCACCTCGGAGTCCGTCACCGAGGGCCACCCCGACAAGATCGCTGACCAGATCAGCGACACCATTCTCGACGCATTGCTCCGTGAGGACCCCCGGTCCCGCGTCGCCGTCGAGACCCTGATCACCACCGGTCTGGTGCATGTCGCGGGTGAGGTCACGACCAAGACCTATGCCGACATCCCGACCCTCGTACGCAACAAGGTTCTCGAAATCGGCTACGACTCCTCCAAGAAGGGCTTCGACGGCGCCTCCTGCGGTGTCTCGGTGTCCATCGGCGCGCAGTCGCCCGACATTGCGCAGGGTGTCGACACCGCGTACGAGAAGCGGGTCGAGGGCGATGAGGACGAGCTCGACAAGCAGGGCGCCGGCGACCAGGGCCTGATGTTCGGCTACGCCTGCGACGAGACGCCCGAGCTCATGCCGCTCCCGATCCACCTCGCGCACCGGCTCTCGCGACGGCTCTCCGAGGTCCGCAAGAACGGGACCATCCCGTACCTGCGCCCGGACGGCAAGACGCAGGTCACCATCGAGTACGACGGCGACAAGGCCGTCCGTCTCGACACGGTCGTCATCTCCTCGCAGCACGCCAGCGACATCGACCTCGACTCGCTGCTCGCACCGGACATCCGCGAGTTCGTCGTCGAGCACGTGCTCGGGCAGCTGATCGAGGACGGCATCAAGCTGGACACCGACGGCTACCGGCTGCTGGTCAACCCGACCGGTCGTTTCGAGATCGGCGGCCCGATGGGCGACGCCGGTCTGACCGGCCGCAAGATCATCATTGACACCTACGGCGGCATGGCCCGTCACGGCGGTGGCGCCTTCTCCGGCAAGGACCCGTCGAAGGTCGACCGCTCCGCCGCGTACGCCATGCGCTGGGTCGCCAAGAACGTCGTCGCCGCGGGCCTCGCCGCCCGTTGCGAGGTACAGGTCGCCTACGCGATCGGCAAGGCCGAGCCCGTCGGCCTGTTCGTCGAGACATTCGGCACCGCCGCGGTCGAGACCGAGAAGATCGAGCACGCCATCGGGGAGGTCTTCGACCTCCGCCCGGCCGCGATCATCCGCGACCTCGACCTGCTGCGCCCGATCTACGCCCAGACCGCGGCGTACGGCCACTTCGGCCGCGAGCTTCCCGACTTCACCTGGGAGCGCACGGACCGCGTGGACGCTCTGCGCGCGGCGGCCGGACTGTAACGACCTGGGGTGAACGGAGCCCGCTCGGGCTCCGCTGCTCCCGGCACGTAACGACCTCACCCGCGATAGAGGATCAGCGATCGGCGTCATGCGGCTGCGAATCCAAGGCGGAGGAGGGAAGCGACGCGGAGCGTCGGCGACTGACGACAACGCCGGAGGCGAAGGTCCCCGGACACCGCGACACC
>NZ_JBHVFF010000171.1:0-18612 GCF_042801895.1 Streptomyces sp. NPDC057543
TGTGAAGTTCGCGCAGCAGATGATCCCGCACCACCAGCAGGCCGTCGAAATGGCGAAGCTGGCCGACGGCCGCGCCTCCGACCCCGAGATCAAGGAACTGGCCGCCGCGATCGAGAAGGCCCAGGATCCCGAGATCAACACCATGAAGGGCTGGCTGAAGGCCTGGGGCAAGCCGCTGCCCGAGTCCTCGTCCTCGATGGGCGACATGCCCGGCATGGACCATGGCTCGGACACCGGTTCGAGGATGCCCGGGATGATGTCCGACAAGGACATGAGCGACCTCGAAGGCGCCCAGGGCAAGGCGTTCGACAAGAAGTTCGCCCGGCTCATGGTCGGCCACCATGAGGGTGCGGTCACCATGGCCGAGGACGAGCAGAAGAACGGCAGCAACGCCGACGCGAAGAAGCTCGCCGGCGCCGTCATCACCGCCCAGACCGCCGAGATCACGAAAATGAACAAGATCATCGCCAGGCTCTGACCCGTGGCACGGGTGCGGGCCTCCGCCCTGCTGAGGGCCCGCACCCCTGCCGTGCTCATGCCGGTCCGGCGCTTACGCCTCCGGTCGCTCCGCTTCCGTCGTCGTGAGCAGCTCGCGCACCTCCTCCGCCGTGGTGTCCTGGAGCTCCTCCCCGAGGAGCAGCCAGCGGGTGATGCCGACCGATTCCAGGAACGGCAGGTCGTGACCGGCGATCAGCAGCGCACCCTCGTACGACTGGAGTGCGCTGGTCAGCTGACGCACACCGGCGATGTCGAGGTTGTTGGTCGGCTCGTCCAGCAGCAGCAACTGCGGGGCCGGAGCGGCGAGCATCGTCGCGGCGAGCGCGGCACGCAAGCGCTCTCCGCCCGAGAGGGTGCCCGCCGGCTGTTCCGCGCGCTTCCCCTGGAACAGGAAGCGTGCGAGCTGGGAGCGGATGTGGTTGTCGGTGACCCCGGGAGCCATGCGGGCCACGTTCGCCGCGATGCTCAGCTCATCGTCCAGCACATCGAGCCGCTGGGGAAGGAACCGCAGCGGTACGAACGTCCTGGCCTCGCCGGACAGCGGAGCGAGCTCGCCGGTGAGGGTGCGCAGCAGCGTGGTCTTGCCGGCCCCGTTGCGCCCGACGAGTGCGATGCGTTCGGGCCCGTGCACATGGAGGTTGCCCTGGCGCAGCCTGCCGAACCGGGGCCGCAGTTCGTGCAGGCTCAGCACGGTGCGGCCGGTGGGAACGGCGGTGTGGGGAAGGCTCACGCGGATCTCGGCGTCGTTGCGTACCGCGTCCGCGGCCTCCTCGCGGCGTTCGCGAGCCTCGCTGAGCCGCTCCTCGTGAACGCCGCGAAGCCTGCCCCCGGACTCCTGTGCGGACCGCTTCCGGCGGCCGGCGAGGATCTTCGGGAGGCCCCCGTCGGCCTCCGCCTTCCTGCCTTGGCGCTGGCGGCGGGCCAGCTTCACATGGGTCTCCTCCAGTTCGCGCTTCTGCCGGCGCACGTCGGCCTCCGCGGCCCTCAACATCCTTCCGGCAGCCTCCTGTTCGGTGGCCAGCGCCTCCTGGTAGGCCGACCAGCCGCCGCCGTACCAGCTCACGGATCCGGCGCGCAGTTCGGCGATGCGGTCCACGCGTTCGAGCAGTTCGAGGTCGTGGCTGACCACGACCAGTACGCCGGAGCGCCAGTTGTCGACGGCGTCGTAGAGCCTGCGGCGCGCGAACACATCGAGGTTGTTGGTCGGTTCGTCCAGCAGGAGGACGTCGGGGCGTTTAAGCAGCAGGGCGGCCAGGCGCAGCAGGACGGTCTCCCCGCCGGACATCCGGCCCACGGTGCGGTCCAGTTCCAGGTATCCGAGCCCGAGCGACCCGAGCGTGGCGAGGGCCTGTTCCTCCACGTCCCAGTCGTCACCGATGGTCTCGAAGTGCTTCTCGTCCACATCCCCGGCCTCGATGGCGCGCAGCGCGTCGCGCCGCTCGGCGATACCCAGGGCCTCGTCCACCCGCAGTGTCGTGTCGAGGGTGATGTTCTGAGGAAGGTGGGCGAGGCTGCCGCCGACGGTCACGGAGCCCTGGGAGGGGCGCAGCCGGCCGGCCAGCAGGCGCAGCAGTGTGGACTTGCCCGCGCCGTTGTTGCCGACGAGGCCGGTGCGGCCCCGGCCGATGCTGAGCGAGAGCCCGTCGAAGACGGTCGTGCCGTCCGGCCACTGGAAGGACAGGGCGGAGCAGGTGAGGGAGGCACTGGGGGTGGTGGGTGTCGCCATGGTGATCCTCGCAGTCGTGAGCGCGGTGAAGGGGGCTTCGTATGCGAGCACCACGCAGCGACCGAAACGGGAACAGGTACGGCGGTCCGAAAGATCGAGGGACGGCTCATGCACCGAGGTCGCATCCACGCGGGGTCACGGGCAGGACAGAACACTGCTTCTGCGTGACGGGCGTACGACCGGGGCCGTACGGCGCGATGATCGCGAACCTCAGATGCGCAACGTCCACCTCTATCGGAGACAACAAGACAGCTCAAAACCTTAGCGATCCGGCGGGCGGAAGGCAACGCCTTGATGCCGTGCGGGGGGTGGCACGAGCGGAGGGCCGACCGGTCCTGCCGGGTGTGTTCGGCCCGACGGCGGTGCACCGGAGCGAGAACAGCCGAAGAGCCAGTCAAATGTCCAATATGCGCGATTTCGTTAGACATGGGCTCTTGGGTAACAAAGGGGCATTTAAGGGGAGTTGCGATCCTTCGGCGCCGCCCGAAATGCCCCTTTCTGAAGTCATGTGGTGTGAGTCACGTTCAGGCCCCGCAGTTTCGTGGCGCGTCCCCCGGTTCCCTTCTGTGCAAGGAAATTTGGCATTGCGATGTGAGGTGTCTTACTTCCCCTTCCGCGATTCGATCTTGCAAATGAATTGTGATCAAAAAATAGGGACTTGTTCCCTTCGGTATTTCTCGCCTACGGTCACCGTCAATCCGGACGGAACGCCGAATCCTGCCGCCGTCCGAGAATCCGACCCACCCACTCGCGTACGGCAGGAGCGGGGGATCCAGGTAAGTCGCCGAACCGGTATCCGGTACGGCTCGGGGTGAAGTCGCAATTGCATGCGGCCAGGCATCTCCAGCCTGAACCCGACAGCTCACCTCGTAGGCGACGGAGAGGAATTCGCCATGCCCGCAACGGGTAAGTACCTTCGTCGCAAGTCCACTTCGCGGACCCGCGGTTTCATCGCCGCGACCACGGGCGGAGCCGCCCTCGTGCTGCCGCTGGTCTGCGCCGGCTTCGCCTCGGCCGCGCCGGCCCAGGCTGCCACCGCAGAAAGGGCCACGGCATCGGCCGCCGCCACCGCCAAGGTGATATCCGTCCAGAAGGCCGCGCCCACCATCTATTCCGTGATCGCGGGTGACACCCTTTCCAAGATCGCGAGGGGGCATTCCGTAAGCGGTGGCTGGCAGAAGCTGTACGCGGACAATCGAGAAACCATCGGTGCCGACCCTGCGCGGATTACCCCGGGCATGAAGCTGACCATCGGCGCCAAGGCCGGGTCCGGCGCTTCCACGGGCGTATCGGCCGTGAACGACGTCGCGGTGTCGACCTCCGCCAAGTACACCAATGATCTGGACGGCTGGATCAAGGAGTCGCTGGCCGTCATGGCCCAACACGGCATCCCCGGCAGCTACAACGGCATCCACCGCAACATCATGCGTGAGTCCTCCGGCAACCCCCGGGCCATCAACAACTGGGACTCGAACGCAGCCAAGGGAACTCCGTCCAAGGGGCTCCTGCAGATCATCGACCCGACGTTCCGTGCCTACCACGTGCCCGGCACGTCGATGGACAGCTACGACCCGGTCGCCAACATCACCGCATCGTGCAACTACGCGGCCGACAAGTACGGCTCGATCGACAACGTGTTCGGCGCCTACTGACGCACAACGGCTCCTGGCGGCGGTTCAGGGCCGACGGGTTCACGGGTTCACGGAGGGCCGAGCAGGCCTCCTCGTGAAGGACCGCACCCGCCGGTCAGGGACCGCCGTTCAGCCGTTTCCAGGGGTGCCTACTCCTGTCTCCGGGGCGGTGGCCTGGGAACCGTGGCCGCCGCTCCTTCGCGGACGGACTTCACCACCGCGTCGTGAAGGCGACGGCTGTCGTCCTCGGAGCAGCACGGCACGGGGCTGCCCGACATGGTGAACCAGTCGATCGCGCCCGTGTACTGCACTGTCACCTGGGCCGTGTCATCGGCCCAGGTCGTGTGAACCGTCAGGTCCCCGGACAGGACGCCGATCTCGTCCGTCAGCACGCCACCATGCCCGGAGAACACACCACGAGTCGTCCATGACGCCCAAGCCATGACTCCAGGCTGGCACCAAGTCCGTGGTTGCGCACCCGCAGCCGGGGCGCGGGCACCCGCAGCCCCGTCGACGCGCACCCTCCGGCGTCCGCCCTCCGCGGTGCTCCGGGACGCTCCCGCCCTTCCGGATGCTGGAACGGGCAAAACTTTCCATCGGATCCCGCTGCGGTTCCCGCACTCACCGATCCCCAGCAGAATGACGCACTTTCAACGACAAACCGTTGGATCTGTTTGCGGAAACGACGAATTCCGTAGGTGAACAGCTCTTGACCTGCGGAACTCGTCAGGATTGCATGTCGCGCTGGGAGCGACGAAACCACTCACCACGTCCTCGTCTGGAGGCGATACCGCTCCCGCGCTCAGTCACCGCACCTGTTGATCGGAATCGCACGATGACCGAAACGCTCAGCGCTCCCCAGGCGCTGGCCCCCGCGACCGGCCCCACCCCACAGAAGCTCAAGCGTTCCATCGGCGTCGTGGGCGGAACACTGCTCACGCTCTCCTGCGTGACGCCCGCTTCGACACTCTTCGTGGTCGTACCGGACCTGTTCTCCAGCCTCGGTACGTACACCGCCCTGACCATCGGCATCGGGTCGCTGCTCTGTATCGCGGTCGCCTTCTGCTACTCGGAACTGGGCACGCTCATCCCGAGTGCGGGCGGTGAGTACGCCATGGTGTCGACCATGGCGGGACGGCTGGCCGGGTGGCTCGTCTTCGTGCTCTCCCTGCTGGTCGTGATGATCGTGCCCCCAGTCATCGCGATGGGCACGGCCGACTACCTCGCTCCCGTGGTGCACATACCGGCCCCCGTCGCGGGCGCCGGAGTCATGGTGCTCGCCACCCTCGCAGGGCTCCTGGACCTGCGCGCCAACGCCTGGATCACCGGAATCTTCCTCGTCCTGGAAGTGATCGCGGCCGGCGTCGTCGCCGTTCTCGGCTTCGCGCACTCCGAGCGCGGAGCCTCCGCGCTGGTGCACGGTTCGGTCGCCTCGTCGGGCGGGACGAACTCCACCGTCACCGCGATGATGGTGGTCTCCGGGCTGGCGATCGCGCTCTTCATCACCCAGGGTTTCTCCACGGCCGTCTACCTCTCGGAGGAGCTGGAGAATCCCCGACGCAACGTGGCCCGTACCGTCCTCGCCACCCTCGCCATCTCCACGGCGGTCATCCTCGTCCCGGTCATCGCCATCACGCTCGGCGCCCCGGACCTCGCGGCCCTGACCTCGGGCGACCTCAACACCATGGTCGCCGCCTGGTCCAACTCGGCCGTCGGCACGTTCGTCAGCCTCTGCGTCGCCCTCGCCATCATCAACGCAGGCATCGTGATGGTCATCCAGAACTCACGAGTCCTGTTCGCCTCCGCCCGCGACAAGGCATGGCCCGAACCGGTCAACAACGCCCTGTCCCGGCTCGGCCGGTTCGGCTCCCCGTGGATCGCGACCCTGATCGTCGGCGTCCCCGGAGCGGCACTCTGCTTCGTCAACCTCGACACCCTGTACGGCGTCACCGGCGTCTCCGTCACCGGCATGTACCTGCTGGTCGCGGTTGCCGCCCTGCTCTGCCGCCGCGGGGCGCACCGCGAGGCGCCGGCCTGGCGCATGCCACTGTGGCCGGCGATCCCCGTGCTGCTCATCGCCGTGCTCGCGTACATCCTGACCCAGCAGGAGACCGAGTACCTGCTGTGGACCGGCGGAATCACCGCGGTCGCCACGCTCTACTGGGCGCTGTATCTGCGGCCCCGCCAGGAGACCCGCTGGCTGGTCAGCATTCCGGAGGACGTGCAGCACTGACCGGTCGACCGGGGCCCGCGACCGACGTCCCGCACCCCGGTCCGTCCCGCTCCACCGTCACGCCGCTCCACCGTCACCTCGCTCTGCCGTCACCCCCTCTGCCGTCACCTCATGTCGGCAGCGGGGGTGGCGGCGTCGGTGCTGCGGGAATCCGCGGGACACCCGGGTGTCACTTCCAGATGCCGGTGATGTCGGACGCCGAGGCCGCATTGCCCGCGTGCGTCCTCAGACCGGCCAGGTCCTCCAGCGTGCGGAGCACGTCGTAGTGGTTGCAGGTGGCACCGCTGGAGCTGCCCGGGGTGACGTGCTCGCCGTAGAGGACGGTGGGGATGCGGTTGCCCGCACCCTTGCTTCCCTCGTCGAACGTGACGACCAGGAGGCTGTTGTGGGTCCTGGCCCAGTGGGCATAGGCACCCAGCTTGTTCTTGATCCAGGTGTCACCGGTGGAGACCGGGCATGTGTGCATGTCGTCGCACAGGTTCGGCACGACGAACGAGACCTTCGGCAGCTCGGTGAAGTCGGCCGGGAACTGCGCCATGGTCTTCGCGGTGCTGCTCGGCACATTGGAGAAGCCGAACCAGGGGTTGTGCCGCTGCGTGTAGTCGCCGCTGCTGCAGACCGTCGAACCCTGGCTGGGCAGCGACTCGTTGTAGCTGGCCCAGGTCTTCCCGGCGGCGATCAGCTCGGCGGCGAGATTGGGTGCGGCCAGGGAACCGACGCCCGTACAGCTGTCCTTGGTGCGACCCTGGTCGGAGCCCGAGAACAGCATGTAGTAATTCGGCTCGCTGGGGTGCGTGAGCGCGAAGGACCGGGTGAGGTCGGCGCCGCCCGCCTTGAGCGTGTTGTTGATGTACGGGGCGTCCTGGCTGCCGATCACCTGGTTGTAGTTGTGGTTCTCCATCACCACGACCACCACGTGATCGGGAGCCGGGAGACCGGCTGCCTGCGCGGGGGAGCCGGTGGTGGCCCAGAGGCCGATCGAGGCGGCGGCGAGAGCCACGGCCCCGGCCGGCCCGGTGAGAGAACGCCGCTTGTGCCGGGACGCCTCGACCTCGGCCATGACGGTCCTCCGGACAGAAAGGACGAGCACACGGTGCCGCGATCCCGGCAGCCATCGGGTGGCCCGGCCGCGTCCCGTGCATGAAGAGCGGACGAGCCCTTCCCCATCATTCTGCCGCGCCCACTGCGCACCATGCCGCGCTCCCGTAGCGCCCGATCGCCTGACCGCGGGCGGTCCGGCGGCCCGGCGGCCGAGCGGGCGCACCGGTGCGCCTTCAAGGTGGAGTCAGGGCATCGTCACTGCCACCACATCGGAACCCGGGGAGTCGGAGCGAGATGAGTGTCGAGCGGGTGGGAATCGTCGTACACCAGGGCCATCCCGAGGCCGTGGTCGCGGCGCGCGTCGTACGCGACTGGTGCGCGGGCGAGGCCATTCCGTGCACGGACATCGACGTGTGGCGCGACGACGCACGCCGGCGCGGCGGACGGGAGGAGGCCCATGTCGCGGGCAACCCCGACCTCATCGTGACACTCGGCGGCGACGGGACCTTTCTGCGCGGCGCCAGGATCGCGGCCAAGACCCAAGGCGCCGTCCTCGGGGTCGACCTGGGCCGGGTCGGCTTCCTGACCGAGGTGCCGGTCGAGGACGTCGTCCGGGCACTCGATGCCGTCCACCGCGGGCGGGCCGACGTCGAGGAACGCATGACGCTGACGATGAGGACCTCCCGGGTACTGGAGGTCCCCAAGGACATCGATGCCCTGATGGCCTACGGACGACGCCCGATGCTGCCGCCTCCCCAGGTCGACCGGGAGGCCGGGGCCGGGGCGGAGGGCTGGGGAGTGGCGCTGGACGTCATGGCCCTCAACGACGTCGTCGTCGAGAAGCTCGCACGCGACCGGCAGGTGAGTCTCGGCGTGTACATCGGCGGCCGGCTCCTCGCCTCGTACTCGGCCGATGCCGTCATCATGGCCACCCCCACCGGGTCGACCGCCTACAGCTTCGCCGCGGGCGGTCCGGTGGTCTCACCACGCATGGATGCCGTCCTCTTCACACCGGTCGCGCCGCACATGACCTTCGATCGCACCGTGGTCGTCGCGCCGGACGAACCGGTCGCGGTGCGGGTCCTGCCCCATTCGGGGCAGGGTGCGGTCACGATCGACGGGCAGCTGCGCGGCGTACTCGACGCCGGGGACTGGCTCGGGGTGTACGCGGCCCCGCGCCGTCTGCGCGTGATCAGGCTCGGCCCGCACGATTTCTACGGGCGGCTGCGCACACGTCTGCGCCTCACGGACGCCCCGGCCACGGCCGCTGACGGGGAGAGCGCACCCCTCATCCGCCACGACGGCCCCATCCCGCACGACCTGGCCCATCTGCACCTCTCCCCGGAGTACCGGGACGCGGCAACCGGTCGCTGACCGCGCGAGGGAGGTGCGCAGCCTGAAGAATCGGGCAGGAGAGCCGAGGCTGCCGTACGACAAAGGAGTCCACATGCCCAGCAGTGCCGATCTCCCCGCCACGACCGGTGTGACGGTGCCCGACACCGCGCTGGCCACCGCGGCCACCGAGTTGGTGCGTGACGCAGCCGACGACCTGATCTACCACCACTCCCGCCGGGTCTACTTCTTCGGCAGTCTGCAGGGGCGCAACAAAGGGCTGAGCTTCGACCCGGAGCTCCTCTACATCGGCGCCATGTTCCACGACCTCGGCCTCAACGAGGAATTCCGTGCCAGTGGGCGCCGGTTCGAGGTGGACAGCGCCGACGAGGCACGGCGATTCCTGCAGAGCCACGGTGTGCCCGAGGACAGTGTCCGCCGCGTCTGGACGGCGATCGCACTGCACACGACGCCGGGAATTCCAGCCTTCATGGAGCCCGAGGTCGCGCTGGTGACCGCGGGGGTGGAGTACGACGTGCTCGGCATCGGGTACGCCGACATCAGCGACGCGGACCGGGCGTCGGTCGTCGCCCTCCATCCCCGCCCCGATTTCAAGCAGCGCATCCTCCGGGCCTTCACCGAAGGGATCGAAGCCAAGCCGGACACGACCTTCGGCAATGTGAAGGCCGATGTCCTGGAGCGCTACGTACCCGGATTCGAGCGGGACAACTTCGTGGACACCATCCTGGATTCCCCCTGGCCGCAATAGCGCGCCCCCACACGGCGCGGAAGCGTGTGTGCCTGCCTACGGGCTGTCCCGTAATCCCTGGCGGGCGCACGGCGACAGCTACGGCACCTCGCCGCGTTGTCGGAACGCCCGAATACAGCCAGTATGCGAGCGCCCCTCCGCCTTGCGATGCACCGCATCTGACGCCGCGCGCTGATCCACCAGGGACTACGGGACAGCCCTTACGGACGCACCATCAGGGGGAGTTGCGCTGCTCCGGGGGCGCTGTTCACGGGTGAGAGGGCAGCTCGTACGGTTCTGAGGCGTGCGCCCGTCCCACCGCCGCCTACGGAAAGGTCATGTTGTGCCGGTTGTCCTCGTGCTGCTGCTCGCCGGGACCTGGCTGCTCTCCGGCGCCCTGGTCACCGGGACCGATCCGCTGATCGTCGCCGTGGGCCGCACTGCGGTGTGCTGCGCCGTACTCACCGCAATCGCCGCCTCCAGCGCGGGTGGCAGGACCGATCTGCGCCGGGCCGCCGCCCGGCCGGGCACCGTATGGCTGCTGGGCCTGCTCGGTTTCGCCGGATACGCGGCCGGCACCCTGCTCGCCATCCCGCGCATCGGCACCTCGCTCACCAATCTCGTCGTCGCACTGATGCCGTGCGCCTCGGTCGCCGTGGGTGCGTTGTTCTTCGGCGAGAGGTCCGGGCCGCGCAAGGCGGTGGGGGCGGCGCTGGCCTGTGCGGCGGCGGCCGGATACGCGGCGCTCGGCGCGGACGCGGGCGACGTGGACGGGGTGGGGCTGCTGCTGGTGGCGGCAGCGACCGTGGCCTTCGCGGTGTACGGGTTCCTGTACCGGGAACGGCTGTCGGGGGTGCCGCCCCTCGCCGTCCTGCCCGTGCTGCTCGCCGCTGCCACCTGTCTGCTGCTCCCGATGGCCCTGCCCGCGCTGATCGCCCACCCTCCGACACTTGTCGCGACCGGCGGCATCGTGGTGCTGGGCGCGGCTGTGTACGCGCCTGCCTACCTCGTACAACACCGGCTCATCCTGTTCCGCGGGCCGGTGTTCACCGCCGCTGTGCAGCTGGCCGTTCCGTTCACGGTGCGCCTCGGCGACTGGGCACTGGACACCGCGCCCGCCCCCTCGGTCACCGAGCTCCTGCTCCTCGGGGTGTGCTGCGCGGGCATCGCCCTCGTCACCGTCCAGCCGCACGGTCGGCTCGCCACGGTCAGGTGAGCACGGGAGCGAGGTACGCACAACGACGTGCCGGCCCACACCCGCCCGCCCACCGGGCCGGTGCGCGGGCGGGGTGCGGTCCCGGCTCGGAGCGTCACGTCCGAGTGGGGAGCGCGCACTCCATTTCACCTAGATCCGGTCCCGGAAGATCCGCCCGGTCGTCCGGGGCCCCGGCCCAGTTTCCTCGCCCGTTCGGCCAGGGTGTCCAGCACCTGCCGCTCCCTGGCGGGGTCGTCGACCCGACTGTCGGTTTTCTTGGCGACTGCAGCAAGCGCAACAGGTATGGCGGTATCGCCGCTTCCGTGATCTGTGAGGCCGGGGCGGTTCGCATGGATCACCAGGCCGATCCGCACCGCGCGAGTCGGTCAGGTTGTGGAGGCCGGGCCCGGTGGCAGGTGAACCGTCATGATCAGGTGGCAGGTTTCGGCGCCGGAGCCGCGGTAGGTGTGCGGGGCATCGCCGTCGAAGGTGGCGGTCTGTCCGGCTTCGACGGGGTGCTCGGTGCCGTCGACGATTACGGTCATCCGGCCTGAGGTGACGCTGATCGTTTCCACGACTCCGGCCTGGTGGGGGTGGCTGGGGTACTCCTCGCCGGGCTCCAGTTGCCAGCGCCAGACCTCGACCGGGGCCGGGCCCGAGGTCGTCAGCATGAGCCGGGCTTCGCTGCCCCGCGCCCCCGTCCACAGGGGGGTCACGGCGTCGGCGGTCACGACGCGGACGCGGCCTTCGGCCGGTCCTTCCATCAGCGCGGACACCGAGATGCCGAGAGTGTCGGCCAGTCGGACCAGGGTGGCGAAGTTGGGGTTGCCCTGGGCTTTCTCCAGTCCCACCAATGCGCCCTTGCTGACCTGGGCACGTCGGCCGAGCTCGTCCAGGGACAGACCGGCGCGCTTGCGGGCCGCCCTGACGTTGTGCGCGAGCGTCCGCAGGGCTGCGGCCGTCTCGGCCATCCGATCACCATCCTCATGAGTGGACCACTGGAATGCACTGCCCGGTCGTTTGGTTGACAAGGCTCGGTCGGTCTGTTGTACGGTTTGGTCGTTCTGTTGAAATACTAAGGGATGTACCGTGATCGCTCTGCTGCTGGCCCTGGGCAGCTCACTCGCTTACGGGTGCGCCGACTTCCTCGGCGGCCTCGGCGCCCGTAGGGCGCATGTGCTGCGTACCGTGATGATCGCGGCCCCGGCCAGTCTCGTGGTCGAGTTGCTTCTGTGGCCGTTTCTCGGCGCCTCCTTCAGCGCCGGTGCTCTCGGCTGGGGCGCCGCGTCCGGGGTCGCCTCGGCCGCTGCGTTCGCCCTGCTCTACCGCACCCTGGCGATCGGCCCGATGAACGTGCTCTCGCCCGTGACCGCACTGGTGTCCGCCGCGCTGCCCGTCGGTGTGGGTCTGCTGCAGGGCGAGCACCTGGCCGCCGCCGGACTGGTGGGTCTGCCGCTCGCCCTGGTCGCGGTGGTGCTGGTCAGCGCCGGACACGGCGCCGGGACGGTACGCCCTTCACGTACCACACTGCTGCTGGCCCTGGGTGCGGGCGCGGCTATCGCCCTTCAGCTGATCTTTCTGCACCAGGCACCGTCCGACAGCGGCGTGGCCCCGCTGATCGTGGGCCGGGTGGTCTCCTCGGCCGTCACCTTGGCCGCAGCCGGGCTGATGCACCGCAAGCTCGGATCCGAGCGACCCGCCTACGCGATGTCGGCAGCCGCAGGTGTGCTGGACTCCGTGGCGAACCTGCTGTTCCTCCTCGCCGCCCGCAGCGGGGACCTCGCCGTCGTCGCCGTGATCACCGCCCTCTACCCGGCCGGGACGGTCCTGCTCGCCCGCGGTGTGCTCGCCGAACGCATCCACCGCGGCCAACTCGTCGGCCTGGGCACCGCCGCTGTCGCCGTCAGCCTCCTCGCCCTGACCTGAGCGAGTCCGCAGCCCCCCGCAGCCCACGCCTCCGCGCACAAGGAGAACCGCATGTTCATCCAGCCCTGGGACGCCGGCCTGGACGAAGCCGAATGGCAGACCTGGATCGCCGAAGGACACGACTTCGGAATCCTGAGCGTCAACGGCCTGCACGGCCACCCGCCCCTCGCCGTACCCACCCACTTCACCAGCGACGGACCCCACCTCCTGGTCCACCTCGCCCGGCCCAACCCGGTCTGGAAGGCGATCGAGCACGACCCGAATGTCCTCCTCACCGTCACCGGCGACTACGCCTTCATCCCAGGCCCCTGGCGCGCCAAGGCCGGCACCCCACTCCACGACGGCGTCCCCACCAGCTACTACACGGCTGTCCAGTTCACCTGCCGCGCCGGCATCGTCGACGAACCCGAGGCCAAGGCCGAGCTGCTGCGCCGTCAACTCGCCCACTTCCAACCCGACGGCGACCACGCCCCCGTCGTCGTCGACCAGCCACCCTACGGCCGGATGCTGCCCGGCATCCGCGGCCTGAGCCTGGAAGTCACCGAAGTACGGGCCAAGTTCAAATACGACGACCACAAACCCGTCGAGCAGCGCACCGCCGTCGCCGACCACCTCACCGCGCGCGGCCAGGGCCTCGACGCCCCCACCGCACGCCAGCAGCGCCGCCGCCTGGACCGCGTCGGTCCCTGGAAACCCTGACCCCACCCCGCACGCGTACAGGAAACGGAACCCCAGCACATGACCGACTTCCGCCTCGCCCCCGCCATCGCAGCCGCCTTCCCCGACACCCTCATTGCTCTGGTCACCGCCACCGGCATGCGCGGCCACGAACCCTGGCCCCAGACCGCCGCCGCTCTGGAAGACCTGGAGCAGCAGCTCGCCGACGGAACCTGGCAGCCCGCCGACGAGACCGACCCCCGTATCGAGGCGTGGCACACCGCCTACCGCTCCTTCGGCACCAACCCCCGCCGCATCCGCCCCAGCGTCGACGCGCTCGGCCGCCGCTTCGCGAAGAAGGGGACCCTGCCGCGCATCAACCCGGCCGTCGATGCCTACAACGGCGTCTCCGTGCAGCACGGCCTGCCTGCCGGCGCCTTCGACCTGGACCACGTCACCGGCGACGTCGACATCCGCCACGCGGACGGCACCGAGTCCTTCACTCCGCTCGGTGAACCCGATGCCGTCGAGACCCCCAAGCCCGGCGAGATCATCTATGCGGACACCACCGGTGTTCTGACCCGCCACTGGAACCACCGCGACGCCCACCGCACCCGCGTCACCGAGGACTCCACACGCGTGGCCTTCGTCCTCGAGACCCTCCACGCCACCCGTGACGGCCACCTCCTCAAGGCCGCAGCGGAGGAGTTGCAGGGGCTGCTTGCCCCGCATGCCGAACAGACGGCCGTGTATCACCTCAGCCCGGCACAGTCCCAGGTCACCGTCTGAGGACCGACAACGGCCCCCTGGCGTCGCGCCAGGAGAGCCTTCGCGGATCCCGTGGACTCCTCCGGGCAGCCGTGACACGCAGTGCATGGGCGAGGCCGGGTTCTCTTCCGACCCAGCAGGGCTTGAAGGACCGTCGCAGGACGACAACGACGACCAGGGATGCCATGGCACACCCCAGCAGCCGAAGCCCGGAGAACGCACCGACGACGGAGCCCGGGAGAACGCCCGGGCGTACGCCGAGGTGATGAACCGGCGGGCGCACCGTCCTTCGCCTGCAACCGGTGGGATGCCGGAAGCGTCGTGTGCAAGAAGTGTGACCGCGTGAGAAGACAGGCTGTACAGCTGTACAAGCGTGAGAAGACAGGCTGTACGAGTAAGGAAGGCGGGAGATCTTGAAGTCGAGCAGGGGCGCGTCACGCCGGGCAATGCTCGTCGGCGGTCTGGGGGCGGCGCTGGCCGCAGTCCCCATGACATCGGCCGCGTACGCCGCCGGCCCGGGGAGTGGGGCGGCGCGGAAGTTGCACGACCTGGAACGGGCGCATGCCGCGCGGCTGGGGGTGTTCGGTTGGAACACAGTGACGGGCAGGGCCGTCGTCCACCGGGGGGATGAACGCTTCCCCATGTGTTCGGTGTTCAAAACGCCGGCCGTCGGGGCCGTCCTGCGGGACCTCGACCATGACGGGACATTCCTTTCGAAGGTCATTCACTACACGGTGCAGGACGTCAAGAGGTCGGGTGGCGCGCCCGTGACCGGTCTGCCCGAGAACCTCGCGCACGGGATGACGATCGAGGAACTGTGCGGCGCGACCATCTCGCACAGCGACAACACCGCGGCGAACCTCCTGCTGGAGGAGCTCGGTGGACCGACGTCCGTCACTCGCTTCTGCCGGTCCATCGGGGACGAGGTGACCCGGCTCGACCGCTGGGAGCCGGAGCTGAACTCGGCGGAACCGGGGCGACTGACCGACACCACAAGTCCCCGGGCCATTGGCCGGACCTACGCGAGGCTCGCACTCGGGAACGCTCTGGAGGCGGGGGACCGGAAGCGGCTGACCGGGTGGCTGCTGGCGAGTACGACCGGCGGCAACCGCCTGCGCGCCGGCCTTCCCGAGGACTGGACCGTCGGCGACAAGACCGGCACCGGAAGCTACGGGACGACGAACGACGTGGGCATCGCCTGGCCGTCCCACCGGGGGCCGCTCGTGATGGCTGTGCTGTCCACTCGGCACGAGCAGGACGCCGAGGCGGACGACCACCTGATCGCTGAGACAGCCACCATCCTTGCGGCTGCCCTCACCTGACGCCGGCGCCCCCCAGCCACCATCCTGCGGCGGCTTTCACCCGACGCCGGCCACCCACACCCACCACCGACACACGTGCTGAGCCGTGGCGACCACAACAGGGCTCGCCTGCCCCCGTGACCTGGGGGAGTGCCGTCGCAGAGTGTGTCACCGCGCAGGTAGCCTCTCCCGATGCGTATCGGGATCATCGGCACCGAGAACACCCATGTCGACCACATCGTCGGCCACCTCAACATCCACGACGCGGGCGGCGACGCCCGCGTCGTGGCTCTCAGCGGCGGGCACACGCGGCGCAACGACATGCTGGCAACCACCGCAGGGGTGGAGCGAATTGTCGACGAGCCCACCGCCCTGCTCGGGCTGGTGGACGCCGTCATCGTCGCGGACCGGCACGGCGCGCACCACCGCGACCTGGCCGTCCCCTTCCTGACCGAGGGGCTTCCGGTGTTCGTGGACAAGCCGCTGGCCTGCACCGTCGAGGACGCCCGGGCCATGATCGACACGGCGCTCGCCCATGACGCGCCGCTCACGTCGTCCTCGGCACTCCGCTGGATCCCCGACGCCGACGCACTGGTGGCCCGGACTGTGCGGGCGGGCCGGCCGCACGCGGTCGTCATGTCCGGGCCCGCCGATCCCGACAGCGAGTACGGCGGGATCTTCTTCTACGGCATCCACCCGGTGGACCTCGCTCTCCGGCTCGCCCCCGGCGAGATCTCCGACGTACGAACCGACACCACCGACACCACGGTTACCGCGTCATTCATCGCGGGCGGCACCCGTGTCGTCGTGAACTTCGTCAGGCCGACCGAAACGGACCAGATTCCGTTCCACGGAATGACGTTCACTCAGGACACCATGGTCCGGCAGAAGCTCACCCTCGGCGCGCAGTACTGCGTACCGGGCCTCGAAGCGTTCCTGGAGATGGTCCGGACCGGCAGGCCACCGATCGGCTACGGGGACTTGCTGCGCCCCATCGAGGTTCTGGAGTCCGTCGCCGCCGCCCTGCGATCACCGGCGGTCGGCCTCCGTTGAGGTCACGGGGACCGGCGCCCGTCATCCAGTGGCAGCCCCCACCCTGTCGTTCGGCGCCGGCCCGCACTACTGCCTGGGTGCCTGGCTGGCCCGGCTCGAACTCCAGCTGTCCCTGCACCGGCTCGCCGGCCGCTTCCCCGGGCTCCGCCTGGCACGCCCGGCAGACGAAGTCGAATGGCGCCGCGGCACCACGTCCCGCAGCCCGCAGCGGATTGTCGTCACCTGGTAGGACGGGGACCGGCGGACCGGTCCACGGGGACGTGAGGTCCGTACGCCCGCTCAGTGCAGGTGCACCGGCAGCGATTCGACGCCGTACACGATCGACAGCTTGCGGAAGGTCAGTTCCTCGGGCGGGACGGCGAGGCGCATCCGGGGAAACCGCTGGGCCAGGGCGGGATAGGCGGAGCGCAGTTCCATGCGTGCCAGTTCGGCGCCGATGCAGCGGTGGATGCCGTAACCGAAGGCGAGATGACCCGAGGGATTGCGGTGCGGATCGAAGCGTCCGCCGTCGCTCACGTACGACGTGTCGCGGTTGGCGCTGCTCAGTGAGCAGAGCACCATGTCGCCGCGGGGTATGACCACGCCCGCTATCTCTATGTCGTCACGGGCGAAGCGGGGAAAGGCGAGCTGCACAGCGGAGAGGTAGCGCAGCACTTCTTCGACGAACGGTACGGCGGCGGCGTCGTCCGTCCGTATCCGCTCGAAGACATCGGCGTTCTGCAGCAGTACGAGGGAGCCGAGGGCGATCGTGCTGGCGGTCGTCTCGAATCCGCCGGTCAGTACTCCGTCGGCGAGGCCCGCGAGTTCCTCGTCGTCGACGCTGTCGCCGTGCTCCTTCACGATCATGCCGAGCAGCCCGTCGCCCGGTGCCTCGCGCTGCATCCTGACCACGTTCCTGAAGTACGCCAGGGACTCCGACATGGCGCCGAAGGGCGCGGTCGTGCCACCGAAGAGGTCGAAGCGGTCCATGGCCAGCTGCTGGAAGTCGTGGCGGTCCTCGTAGGGCACGCCGAGCAGCTCACAGATCGTGAGGGAGGGTATCGGCAGCGCGAACTCCTTCACCAGATCGACCGGGCCCCGACGGGCTTCCATCGCGTTCAGGCGTTCCTCGACGATGGCATCGATCCGGGGTGTGAGACGACGCAGCCGCCGCATCGTGAACTCCGGGGTCAGGATACGGCGCAGTCGCGTGTGCACGGGAGGGTCGCTGAACCCGAGCCCGCCGGGGCTCTGTTCCGCCGCCACTCCGGCGTTGGTGGCGAGATGCGCGAAGTCGGTACTGAAACCGTCGGCCGACCCGAGCACCGCCTTCGACTCCTCGTAGCCGCTGACCACCCACACATCCATGCCGAACGGCAGCGACACCTTGGACACCGGCGCGGTCGCCCGGAGCCCGGCCAGCTTGTCCACCGGGTCCAGGCCATCCCTGCGCAGCAGCATCAGCAGGTCCTCGGGCAGCAGCCGGATCGTGGAGGAGCCGATTCCGTACTTCTGGATCCTGGACAGGTACGTGCGCCCAAGCCGGGCGGTGATACGAGAACGGAACTTCGTCCTCAACGTGTTCTCCATGGGTTGTCGCGCGGTCCGCACACACACGGTGCGGAGATGAGAGTCGGTGCAGCAGGCTCGGAAGTGGACATGGGCGGGCGCCTACGCGGCCTGCGCCGGGAGACGTGGTATCTCGGGGCAGAAACCGCAAGAGCGCTGGTAGCACACGGTAGCGTGAGCGGGCGCGACCGGGGCGGGCCGACGGGAGGCGCAGAACTATGCTCACAGACGTGATCGACACCGAGCGACTGTCGCTACGGCCACTGCAGGTCTCGGACGTCGATGCCTTCGTCGACCTCCCTGCAGACCCGAAGGTCAACCGGTTCGTCGGAGCCTGCACCCGTCAGCCGACGTGGCACCGACTCGTCGTGATCGAGCGTCAGTGGGCCGAGCGGGGCCACGGTCTCTGCGCGGTCGAACTCACTCGACGGCGGCCGCCCGAGCCTCATCCCGTGCTTCGCTCGATGAGAACCATGGCTGCCGAGCGCCGCCCTCGCTTGTTGGACGTGGCGTCTAGCAAGCTGTTGGGCGGAACGTACAGCAAGAGTGCGGCGCGGGCCTACCCCTCGTGGAGAATCCACTAGAACTCTCTTGGTGGCGAGGTCGTGCGCCGGCCGTCCCCGAAGTCGAGAGCGTGCACCTGCTGCGGGTGGGCGGAGGGGCGGTCACCCGCTCGGCGTCCCGTCCGGGCGCGGATGTCGGCGGGGCTCCGGGGCGCAGGCTCACGGCCCCGCGGGATTTCCCGGAGCCCCGTCTCCGCTCGGCCGGTCACTGCTGGAGTGGCACTGGTCGTCCATCGCCGTAGCATGGTCCACGAGGACGGCTCCTCTCAGAGAGACAAAGTAAAAACAGGCATCCACCATAGAGAACACGGGGCTGCCACCTTGTCAAGCGGTTGCAGGGGGACGGGCACCCGTTCACAACCCAACGGACAAACCGCCTGCCGTCGCCGACA